>CAMAGA010000028.1 GCA_945833955.1 uncultured Clostridia bacterium | reverse complement strand
AAATAAAACTATTTTATTCTATAATTTTTTAAATTATGCAATACTATCGTTTTTTTGGCAAAAGATCTTTGTTTTTGTCTGCATTTGTCCGTATTTCTCTGCTCTTGCAAAACCGCCGTATTTCGCACGAAGCGAAATACAGCGGTTACTATTTTTTATCCGAAACGAGGCAATCCGTCGTTCCGTTTGCTTACAGCAGGATTCTGCCCTGTTTCGTGCCGACGACTTCGTAAATGGAAACTTCGTCGCCCGTCTGTGCGTCCACGTATATATAATAGGAAGCGTTTTCAAAAGTACCCGTTACCTCGTAGCAAAGGGTATCCTTGCCGCTATCCTGAATGACGCAGAGCCTGCACGTGCGCACGGCAACGTTGCGGCTGATCGCCTGCTTTGCCTCTTCTCTCGTGAGCTTGGGCGCAGGTACCTTGCGGCGCATATGGTTCGTCCAATACGCCGAGGCGTCTATACCCACGACTCTGCCCTTGGTTTCGCATACCTTTACGGAAATGCGGTCGGGATACATGATGACGTCGTCGTCCTCATAGGCGAAAACGAAGTTGGCGCAGGAGCCGTTTTCACTCACCCACGTTTCCTCCATGTCGTCCAGCCCCATTACGTCCTCCAAAAAGTCCTCGGCAATATCTTCGCACTTTTTCACGGAGAAGTTATGCGCAGAGCAGGATTCGTAGCTGTCAAACAGCACGAGCTTGCCGCCCTGCTTGGAAATCTGCACGAAGTACGTTCTGCCCATGCCGTCCTGCATGGCAAAATTAAAGCATGGTATCTGACGGGCAAGCGTTTCGCCCTTGTAATCTATGGTTTGAATGTCGTATCCACGGAAGTACTGCTTGCACCTTGCTTCCGCTTCCTGAATAGAGAACATTTCGTCGCTGTCAATACCGACGGGGTACGTCTTCTTTTGCGTGGTTGCCGTCTGTTGCGGCGTAACCATCGTGTTTTCCTCCAGCTTTTCCAAGCCCTTGCCTACGATATTCTCCTTTCCTTTGCGCAGGCAGACCATATCCTTACAGGAGGACTGCAATAACGCTTCGTTTAAGCCCGCCTTGATCTGCGCGTTCGCCTTGTACATGGAGGAGAGCACGTCCTTTTCCTCGTCCGTCAGCGGTTCGCCGTTTGCGATTTTTGCAAGCAATTCCCTTGCATACGAATTGATCCGGTTGATGAACGTAGTAACGTTCACCGTTTCGCTGCCGTTGAAGGGCAGGTGATCGAGACTGGCTTCCATCAGTTCGCTGTCCACTAAAATATCGGTGAGCAGTTGTTGCTGGCGCTTGGCGCTGTTGGCTACCCGCACTTTGGAAAGTTGATTGTCCATATCCTGCGTTAAGGAGACCATTTCGTACAGTCCGCCCGTGTAGCCTGCCGTGATTTCGTCCGAAAGCGCCGCCATGTTGATGGAGCCCACGGTGACCAGCGTGGTCATTGCCAGCGCAACCACGCCGAGCGCAATGACGGCGGCAAGCCACCCGCCAAAGCCGGGCACGCGGCTATGATCCCTGTGCCGTCTTTCCTTATGGGTGCGTTTTGCCTGCCTTTCTGCGGCTCGCTGTTTGCGCACGGCGAGTCGGTTTTCCCGCTTTTGCAGTCTTTCCTCCCGCCGATGGGCACGCTTTGCAGCCCGTGCCGCCAACTTTTCCTTGCGTTCCCGTTCGATACGCTTCATGCGCTGCGTCAGGGATTCGTTTTTGAGCATTTCCTTACGGGCGATGCGTTCCTCCTTTTTGGCGAAGCGTTCCTTTTTGCGCTCCTCCTTTAAGGCAAGCTTCTGCGCCTTGCGCTGTTCCTTCATCTTGGCTATTTCGATGCGCTTTTTGGCACGGAGTTCCTCCCGTTTTGCCTTGGCGGCAAGGTGTTGCTCCCTGCGGCTCACGGGGGCTTCCTTCGATTCCGTGCGCACGGTCTTTTTTACCGCTCTTTTGCGGGTGCCTGCGCCGTTGCCCGAAGATTTGCGCATCGCCGTCTTTTCGATTTTTTCCACTTTTTCCGCACCTGCGGAAATATCCTGTTGTTCTTTCTTTTCGCTCATGCGTTATCCTCCCTTAAATAGCGAAAACGTGCTTGCCGATCGTCAGCACCGTTTCCCGATTGAATATCCATGCACTCGTGGCTACCGCCGGATTGTAATAGTACAGGCAACCGTAAGTCGGATCCCAACCGGCCAATGCGTCCTCTGCGGCGTCTATGGCAGTCTGATCGGGTTTCAGATTGATTTGCCCGTCCGAAACCGCCGTAAACGCACCCTTCTGGTAGATGACCCCTGCGACCGTGTTGGGGAAAGCCGGGTCTTTCACTCGGTTTAAAATCACCGCGCCGACGGCAACCTGCCCCGTATAGCTTTCGCCTCGGGCTTCCGCATAAATGCACTTTGCCAAAAGGTATACGTCGCTACTGGTATAGTTGGAATCATTCTTGGCGGAAAGCACGTCATAGGAATCGTTCATGCCCAGTGCGGCGTAAGTGGATTTACCGACCACGCCGTCGGGAGTCAAGCCGTTCTTCTTCTGGAAGTACATGACGGCCTGCCGGGTACCTTCCCCGAAAATGCCGTCCACCTCGCCCTTGTAGTAACCCCACTGTTTGAGTCTGCGCTGTACTTCGGAAACTTCCCCGCCAGAACTACCTTGGCGGAGTACCGCCGTTTGCATCGTTTGCGGCACGGCGGCATTTTGCGTTTTTGCCGAAAACACCAATGCGAACGCACCTGCCGCCAACGTAATTGCCAGCACGATGGGTAAGCATATCTTGATTACTTTATTCATTTTTCCTCCTTGCTATATATAAAGCGGAATTACTTCGCCGTTCTACGGGCGAAAAATTCCGAAATTATGTCGTAAATACGGGAACGGTATTCCACCTTTCCTCCCCCGGTGGCGGTGAAGCAGAGCGGCGGATAGATGACGCACCACCAGTTATCGCCTTCCCCCGTTCCGAGTTCCAAAATCAATGCGTCGTATACGCCCGATTCCAGCGTAACGCTTCCGTAAACGCGGGTAGGAAATTGCTCCTGCCGCACGCTCGCCTTTGCCGTGTAGGAAAATCCGTTCTTTTGCAGTACCCCGTCCGCAACCGACTCGATGCCGCTAAGGTGGGAGCGGATCAACTGCTCCGCCGTTTCCTTATCGGTACACTCTGCGGCGATGGGCGTCAGATACTCCACCACCGCATCCCGCACGAGATATTTCACCGACTGATCTGCCGCCTCGTTGGAATTGGCTCGGATATGTATCCGCAGATATTCCCTGTCCGCCGCCGTCCGATTGGTTCCGTACATTGCCGCTATGATTATTATGAATAAGATAAAAAAAGTTATGCAGAATTTTTTCACATTCGTTTCCTCCTTACGTCTTTTATCTCCGAAAAATCCAAAGTTTATACCGTTCCGTGAAAAAACCCGTCCGTATTTTTATTTTTTATTCTTTCTGCAACCGCTCCGAGGGGCAGGCATACGGAATCCCAAAACCGCACTCGACTTAGGTACGTGCAAAAGCATACTCTGCCCGGGTACAGATAATGCCCCGCGCAAAAAACGGAATCCCAAAACCGCACTCGCCTTAGATACGGGCAGACGCCACGCACAAAGCATACTCTGCCCGGGTACAGATAATGCCCTGCGCAAAAAAAGTAACCCACCGGCTTATGATATGCACCAAAAGTCAGACCAACTTTGGGCGGCGCATACCGCTATCCGAGGGGTTTTCTTTTGCAAAAAAACGACCCGATTGCAATCGGGTCGTTTGGGTTTATCCGTTGGGGTTATCCGTGATTTGCATTATTCTTCGTCGTCTTCGGTAAAGTCTTCGGAATAATCGTCGGTATAGTCGTCGGAAATATCGTCCGTTTCGTCGTAGTTATCCGAGTCGTACCCGTCTTCGTAGTCGTCGCCGTCATCCGCTGCGTCGTAACTTTCCGCTACGGAATTGACCTCCGTTGCATTCGTATGGAAGTAATCTTCGTCTCTCGTGCTGACGGGTCCGGAGCAGGTTACGTTTCTGTATTCCTCCGCACCGGTACCGGCAGGGATCAACTTGCCGAGGATAACGTTTTCCTTTAAGCCGCGCAGGAAGTCCCGCTTGTTGTTGACTGCGGCGTCCGTAAGCACACGGGAAGTTTCCTGGAAGGAAGCTGCGGAAAGGAAGGAATCCGCCGATACTGCCGCCTTGGCGATACCGAGCAATACCCGCTTACCGCTGGAAGGTCTGCCGCCTCTTTCGAGCGCTTCCATATCCTTATCTTCCTTGTCGAACATATCGATGAGTGCGCCGGGCAGGATATCGGTGTCGCCCGGATCTTCGATGCGGACTTTGCGCAACATCTGCCGAACGATGACTTCGACGTGCTTATCGTTGATTTCAACGCCCTGCGAACGGTATACGGTTTGTACCTGTTCCAGAATGTAGTCCTGTACGCCCCTCGTTGCGAGGATATCGAGAATATCCTGCGGATAAGCGGAACCCTTGTTGAGGAAGTCGCCGGGTTTGACGACGTCGCCGTCGTGTACGTTGAGCTTTGCGTTGTACGGCAGTTCGTATTCCTTCAAAATCTCGTTGGTTGCCGGATCGTGAATAAATACGTGCTTATGGTTATCGCCGTCGTCAAAACGGACTACGCCGCCTACGTCCGCCAGCACTGCGCAATAGCTGGGTTTACGGGCTTCAAAGAGTTCTTCTACACGGGGAAGACCCTGCGTGATATCGCCCGTTGCCGCAATACCGCCCATGTGGAACGTACGCATGGTGAGCTGCGTACCCGGTTCGCCGATGGACTGCGCCGCAATGACGCCGACCGCTTCCCCGATCATGACGGGCTTGTTGGTTGCCATGTTGGTACCGTAGCACTTTGCGCAGACGCCGTTCCTCGAATTGCAGGTGAATACGCTGCGGATATTGACTTCGTCGATCTTTGCGGCTACGATTTCCTTCGCCTTCTGATCCGTAATCCATTCGTTGCAGGCAACGATGACTTCGCCCGTGGCGGGATTGACTACGTCTTCTGCGGCGAATCTGCCGCGGATTCTGTCTTCCAGACTCTCTACGGGGTTGCCGTCTTCGCCGTTGATGGTGCGAACGCGCATACCGCGGATGGTTTTACCCTTGGCGCAGTCTTCTTCCCGAACGACTACGTTCTGCGCTACGTCCACGAGACGTCTCGTAAGATAACCGGAGTCCGCCGTCTTCAACGCCGTATCGGCAAGGCCCTTTCTGCCGCCGTGCGAGGAAATGAAGTATTCCAGTACCGTAAGACCCTGCCGGAAGGAGGATTTTACGGGGACTTCGATCATTTCGCCCTGCGGGTTAACCATGAGCCCTCGCATACCGGAAAGCTGCTTGATCTGGTCGATGGAACCGCGGGCGCCGGAGTCCGCCATCATCCAGATGGGGTTGAACTTCTTTGCGGAGCTCTTTAAGGCGTTCTGTACGTCCTGCGTGGCTTTCTGCCAGATGTCTACGATGCCCTTATGTCTGTCTTCTTCCCGAAGCGCACCGCGGTTGAACTTTCTTTCGATGACGGCAACGTCCTTTTCCGCCTCTTCGATGATATCCGCCTTACTTTCGGGGATCGTCATATCGAATACGGAAGTCGTGAGCGCGCCGATCGTGGAATACTTATAACCGAGCGTTTTGATGTTGTCGAGTACGGTTGCCGCTTTGGGTGCGCCGCCCGTTTTGAACGCCGCATCTACAATCTTGGCAAGCTTCTTTTTGTCGGTTGCGTACGCTTTGTCTATGAATTCGTAGCTGATTTCGTATTTGAGGTAATCTGCCGGTTCCTCTCTCTTGACAAAGCCGAGGTCCTGCGGGATTTCGTTATTGAAAATAATTCTGCCGACCGTCGTCTTTACCGTACCCTGTACCACGAGGTCGCCGTTCTCTTCCCGGAAGCACACTACGCCGTCCTTCGGTTCGGGCAGAATCTGCGTGCCCGCATCGTCCCTGCCGTATACCACACGACGGCGGACGTAAATTTCGTCCTCCATGTGTACCTGTTTGAGCTGGTAAGCCATCAGGGCTTCGTCTTCGGAAACGTACAGGGGCGGAACGTAAACGGTACGGATGTGCCCGTCGGCAAGCGGTCTTTCGCCGTATTCGGCGGCGGCTTCCCGTACGAGTCTGCCTTCCGTAACTACGTCCCCCGCCTTTGCCGCCTGTTGAATGGCAGGCATATGCGCCGCAAGGAACGCTTCGTCCCTTTGCCGCTCGTTCAGGCCGTCCGCACCCGGAACCAGGTCGAGTGCGCCGTAGCGGATTTCGTCCTTATGTTCGTTGTCGCCGTCGTAAATGCCGCCTGCCGCATAGCGGATGATCGTCAGATAGTAGGAACCGAGCACCATGTCCTGCGAGGGGGACATAACGGGTTTACCGTCGGAAAGCTTTAAAATATTATTGGAGGAAAGCATCAAAAATCTTGCTTCCGTCTGCGCTTCGATGGAGAGGGGCACGTGAATAGCCATCTGGTCGCCGTCGAAGTCGGCGTTGAATGCGCCGCAGACGAGCGGGTGGATTTTGATGGCGCGGCCCTCGATGAGCACGGGCTCGAACGCCTGAATGGAGAGTCTGTGCAAGGTAGGCGCACGGTTCAAAAGCACGGGGTGCTCCTTGATGACGTCTTCCAGAATATCCCATACCAAAGCGTCCGCCTTTTCCACTCTCTTCTTTGCGCTCTTGATGTTGTCGTTTTCGCTGATTTCCACGAGCCGCTTCATGACGAACGGCTTGAAGAGTTCGATTGCCATTTCCTTGGGTACGCCGCACTGATAGAGTTTCAGGTCGGGACCGACGACGATAACCGAACGCCCGGAATAGTCTACACGCTTACCCAAAAGGTTTTGACGGAACCGACCGCTCTTACCCTTGAGGATGACGGAAAGGGACTTGTACTCTCTGCCGTTGGAGTTGGAAGCCGCCTTGCCGCCGCGCTTGCCGTTATCGATCAAGGCGTCTACGCATTCCTGCAACATACGCTTTTCGTTTTTGACGATGATGTCGGGCGAGCCGATTTCGAGCAGCTTTTTCAAACGGTTGTTGCGCATAATGACCCGTCTGTATAAGTCGTTCAGATCGGACGCCGCAAATCTGCCGCCGTCCAGCGGAACCATGGGTCGGAGGTCGGGCGGAATGACGGGCAGCACGGTGAGAATCATCCATTCGGGCTTATTGCCGCTTCTGCGGAAGGCTTCCAAAATGCTGAGTCGCTTGATTGCCTTGGCGCGCTTCTGCCCCGTGGGGTTTTCGTCGATGACGGCGCGCATTTCCGCACATTCCTTTTCCAGGTCCACCGCCTGCAACAGCTCGCGCACGCTCTCTGCGCCCATGCCCACTTTCAGGCCCCTGTCCTCGTTGGTGGCTTCTTCCAAAATTACGCTGTCTTCCACTACGTCGTTGCCGTACTTGGCTTTGAGTTCTTCGATTTCCAACGCGTTGGTAAACTCTTTACCGGCAAGCTCCGGGAGCACGTCCGCTTCTACGCCGACGATGGCGTAACGGAAATTATCTTCGATTTCCCGAAGCTGGATGTCGGTGATGATCTGCTTATAGGTAAGATCGAGGGTATATTCCACCACCTGACCTTTCATCTCGCCTTCTTTGGCAATCGCCTTATAGGACATACCCTTGATTTTACCGGGATCGAGAACGACGTATGCGCCGAAGTATACTACCTGTTCCAGGTTCTTTACGTTCATGTCCAGAATGGTTGCAATGCGGGAAGGCAAGCCCTTTAAATACCAGATATGCGTTACGGGCGCGGCGAGGGCGATATGCCCCATTCTTTCCCGTCTGACCTTGGAAAGCGTCAGTTCCACGCCGCACTTTTCACATATCTTACCCTTATTGCGGGTCTTTTTGTATCTGCCGCAACGGCATTCCCAGTCCTTGACGGGGCCGAAAATCCTTTCGCAGAAAAGCCCGTCTCTTTCGGGTTTATTCGTTCTGTAGTTGATGGTCTCGGCTTTGGTAACTTCGCCCCTCGACCATTCCAAAATCTTTTCGGGAGACGCTACTCTGATCTGAATAGAGTCAAAATCGTTTAATTCGTACATAAGATTGTTTCCCTCCCGTATTATTCTTCGTCTTCGTCGACAAGGTCGCCGAGGTCGTCAAAACCGTCTTCTTCCTCGTCTTCGTCTTCTGCGTCTGCTTCGTCGGCGTTTTCGCTTTCTTCGTCGTCTTCAAAAATCAGATCGGGTTCTTCGTCCGTTTCGCCAAGGAGACTTGCAAAATCCGAGTCGACGCTTTCGTCCTCTGCAAAGGAGTCGCCTTCAAAGCCTTCGTCCTTATGGTCGAAGATCACCTCGCCGATGTCTTCGCTGAGGTCGTCGTCTGCGATATCGTCTTCTGCTTCGCTCATCTTGCCGAAGTCGATTTCTCCGCCTTCTGCGGAATCGTCAAACTTCTTCGTGTCGGAAAGAATGTCCGCTTCGTCCATTTCCCCGATCTTGAGCTCTTCGCCGCTTTCCGTAAGCACGCTTACGTCCAGCGCAAGGGCGCGCATTTCCATGAGCAATACCTTGAAGGCTTCCGGAATGCCCGGTTCGGAGGTATTGGAACCTCTGACAATGGATTCGTAAGTCTTGGTTCTGCCCACTACGTCGTCGGACTTGACGGTGAGGATTTCCTGCAATACGTGCGCCGCGCCGTAGGCTTCGAGCGCCCAGACTTCCATTTCCCCGAAACGCTGACCGCCGAACTGCGCTTTACCGCCCAGAGGCTGCTGCGTTACGAGTGCGTAAGGACCCGTGGAACGGGCGTGGATTTTATCGTCTACCAGGTGAATGAGCTTGATCATATACATGATGCCCACGGTGGTGCGGTTTTCAAACTTTTCACCCGTTCTGCCGTCGTACAGCTGTACTTTACCGTCTACTTCGCCGTCCTGATTTACGCCGCCGTTGTTATCCCGCAACAGCTGACGGATCTGTTCTTCCGTGGCGCTGTCGAATACGGGGGTAGCGACCTTCCAGCCGAGCAGCTTACAAGCGTAACCGAGGTGGACTTCCAGCACCTGACCGATGTTCATTCGGGAAGGAACGCCGAGGGGGTTCAAAACGATCTGCAAAGGCGTGCCGTCTGCCGTAAAAGGCATATCTGCCTTGGGCAGAATACGGGAAATGACGCCCTTGTTGCCGTGTCGCCCTGCGATTTTATCGCCGACCTGAATTTTACGCTTCTGCGCGATATATACTTTTACCTGTTTGATGACGCCTGCGGCAAGCTCGTCCTTGTTTTCCTTGGTGAAGACTTTGACGTCTACTACTACGCCGCCTTCCCCGTGCGGAACTTTTAAGGAAGTATCCTTGACTTCCTTTGCCTTGTCGCCGAAAATCGCCTTCAACAGTCTGTCTTCGGGGGTGGGGTTGGAGTCGCCCTTGGGGCTGACCTTCCCTACGAGGTAATCGCCGGGATGCACTTCCGCACCGATACGGATGATACCTTCCGCATCCAGATCCTTGACGGCGTCGTCGCCGGCGTTGGGGATATCGCGGGTGATTTCTTCGGGGCCGAGCTTGGTTTCCCGCGCTTCCACCTGCAATTCTTCGATGTGTACGGAGGTGAAGATGTCGTCCTGTACGAACTCTTCGGAAATGAGAACGGCGTCTTCGTAGTTGTAGCCTTCCCATTCCATGAAGCCGATCATGATATTTTTACCGAGCGCCAGTTCGCCGTTATCCGTGGAAGGACCGTCGGCAATGATTTCGCCCTGCTCTACTCTGTCGCCCGTATGAATGATGGGTCTTTGGTTGAGGCAGGTGCCCTGGTTGGACCGCTCGAATTTCTTTAAGGGATATTCCCGGATCTGACCCGTTGCGTCCTCCTTGATGCGGATGAGGTCGCTGGATACGCCGACGGCAACGCCCGCAGCCTTGGCCTTTACGATTACGCCGGAAGCGGAAGCGATGGCGCCTTCCACACCGGTGGCAACCATGGCGGCTTCCGTTTTTAAAAGAGGCACTGCCTGCCGCTGCATGTTGGAACCCATGAGCGCGCGGTGCGTATCGTCGTTTTCGAGGAACGGAATGAGCGCGGTTGCAACGGATACGAGCTGTTTGGGGCTGACGTCCATATAATCGATCTTATCGGGGGGCAGTTCGGTGATGTCTTCCCGTCTGCGGCATCCGACTCTGTGGTTTACAAAGTGATGCCCGTCTTCCGTCAAAGGTTCGTTTGCCTGCGCTACGATATATTTATCTTCTTCGTCCGCCGTCAGATAGTCTACCTCGTCGGTAACGACGCCGTTGCGTACCCTTCTGTAAGGCGTCATGATGAAGCCGAACTCGTTTACGCGGGAGAAGGTGGAAAGGGAGGAGATCAGACCGATGTTCTGCCCTTCGGGCGTTTCGATGGGGCACATTCTGCCGTAGTGCGTATAGTGAACGTCTCGTACTTCAAAGGTGGCTCTGTCCCTCGTTAAACCGCCGGGGCCGAGGGAGGAAAGCTTACGCTTATGCGTCAGTTCCGCAATGGGGTTGGTCTGGTCCATGAACTGCGACAGCTGCGAAGAGCCGAAGAATTCTTTGATGACCGCATTGACGGGGCGAACGTTGATGAGGTCGGAAGGCGTAACTTCCTTCTGGTCGCTGACCGTCTGCATTCTGTCGGTCACGAGCTTTTCCAGTCTCGATACGCCGATGCGCAGGTAGTTCTGCAACAGTTCACCTACGGAACGCACGCGGCGATTGCCGAGGTGGTCGATGTTGTCGATGGTGCCGATGCCGTATCTGAGGTCTATGTTGGAGGAAACGGCGGCTACGATATCCTCTATGGTGATGTGCTTATGGTCGAGCTTTTCCGCAACGGGGCGAATTGCCTTGCGCTCTGCGTCCGTGACTTCGTCGCCTTCCCGCTGTAAAATTTCGTGGAAGAGCCCGCAAGCCTTGACGAACTTCAGACGGGTTGCAACGCGCTTGATGCGGTTCTTCTTATCCTCGGGCTTTTCGTCTTCCGTTTCGGGTTTTTCCACCGTATAATAGAGGCGGTTGATTTCTTCCACGTGTTCTTCCGCCACTTCTTCGGGCGTCTTATACGCCAGTTCCGCCGCGATCTCTCTGGTGAACATAAAGTTCTTGTAGTGCACGGTGGGGAGGAGCCCGAAGCTCTTATGGCTCTTTTGGGAGATGGAAGACCAGTCTACGGTGCCGTTACCCATGATTTTATGCGCAACGGTGCCCTTTTCTTCGTCGTTGACGAACACGTACAGTTCGTTGATACCTGCGTTCTGAATCCGATGCGCTTCTTCTTCGCCGGCTACCTTGTGCCCCTTTTCAAACAGGAGTTCGCCCGTTTCCGGATGGAACAGGTCTTCGGCAAGCACGCAACCGGGCAAACGGTAAGCGATGTTGAGCTTTTTATTGAACTTATAACGGCCTACTTTGATTACGTCGTAATGCTTGGTATCGAAGAAGGTATTGCGCAGCTGCTGTTTTACGGAGTCGCCCTGCGGTACGTCGCCGGAACGGAGCTTTTTATACAGTTCCACCAACGCTTCGAATTCGCTCTTGAACGGGTCTCTTTCGATGGTGGCTTCGATCATGGAATCCGCCGAGGTACGCTTTTCGGCGTCTTCCCCAAAAAGTTCCCGAAGGGCTACGTCCGACCCGTAACCGAGGGCGCGCAAAAGAACGGTGGCGCAGATCTTTCTCTTGCGGTCCACTCTGACCCAAAGCACGCCGGAAACGTCCTGCTCGAATTCCAGCCATGCGCCTCTGTTGGGGATGACCGTGGTACCGTAGAGCGTTTTGCCGGACTTATCCTTGGTGGAATTGTTGTACGAACCGGGAGAACGGACGAGCTGCGAAACGATGACCCGTTCCGCACCGTTGATGATGAACGAGCCGTTTTCCGTCATGCAAGGAAAGTCCCCGATGTAAACGTCGCTTTCTTTGATGTTATTCGTCAGTTTATTGACGAGCTGCACTCTGACGCGCAAAGGGAGCGCATAGGTGGCGTCGTGGCTTCTGCATTCTTTTTCATCATACTTGGGCTTTTCCGCAAAGCTGTGGTCAAGGAAATACAATTCAAAGTGATCGGAGTAATCGGTGATCGGAGAATAGTCTTCGAATACTTCACTGATACCTTCCCGAATAAAGGTATTGTAGGATTCCTTCTGGATTTCGACGAGATCGGGAATATCGATTACTTCGTTGATCTTGCCGAACTTTCTACGTTCGTTTTTGCCGTACTTATGAATAGACAGATCCATCGGTATGATTTCTCCTTGTTTATAGGCGGTTCTTTTTGGCAAGGCGCAAGGCGTCGGGCAAAAAAAATCGCTTCTTTCAAAAAATTTTTCAAATTGTCCTTTACTTTTCCGATTTTTTATTGTATACTGAAAATCAGAAAAAACTTTTCCGCCGTTTTGGCGCAAATGCACTGCCTGCACCCCGCTTTGGCGGCGTAATCTTGCCGTTTGGTATCGTTTTTTCCTCGGGGGATAAGAATCCATACTAACGGTAATTATACATTATATAATTATAGCCTATTCTTTCGGGCTTGTCAACTCTTTTTGAAAGAACTTAGAAATTTTTTACAAATACTATCGGGGTTTTTCTGCTTCCCCGCCTTTATTTTTGCCCGTTGGTTACCAAAAAGGAGTATGTTGCCATGCGTATAGATAAATTTTTAAAAGTATCCCGTATTTTAAAGCGCCGCACCGTTGCGCAGGAAGCCTGCGCCGCGGGCAAAGTCCTTGCCAACGGCAGGGAAGTAAAGCCCGCCTATACCGTAAAGGCGGGCGACGTAATCGAACTTTGCTACGCTGCCGGTTCCGTAAAGTTCCGCATTTTAGAGGTAAAGGAGACCGTGCGCAAGGAAGAGGCGGCTTCCCTGTACGAAATCCTCTCCGAACCGAAAGACGAAAATGAATGAGTCCGTACAAAAGCCGACCGTTTCCGTCGTTATCTGTGCGGCAGGCTCGGGGGAAAGAGCGGGGTTTAGCCGCAATAAACTGCTGGTACCGTTGCCGCAGGGCGTTCCGCTCCGACTCGCCGTGAAGGCGTTCGACCGCACGGACGTAGGGGAAATCGTCGTTGCGCTGCACCCGAAGGACGAAGCGGAAATTTGCGCCTTGCTTGCGGATATCCCCAAGGTGCGCTACGTTTACGGGGGCGCAACCCGAACGGAATCCGTAAAAAATGCACTCGATGCGGTCACGGGGGAAACCGTGCTCGTCCACGACGGCGCCAGACCCTTCGTTACGCAGAAAATCATCGACGACTGCATAGCAAGCGTTGTAACCTACGGAAGCGGCGTTGCTTCCTTACCCGTTACGGATACCACTGCGCTTTGCGACGAAACGGGGTACCTTTGCGGCGCATTGCCGCGCGATCGGCTCCGCTCCCTGCAGACGCCGCAGGGTTTTTATACCGCCGAAATCCGCGCCGCCTACCAAAGCATTCAAAAAGGCGAATCGTTCACGGACGAAAGCTCGCTCTACCTTGCCAAAATCGGCAAGCCGCACCTATTTGCCGGTTCCGCCGTCAATAAAAAACTCACTTATCGGGAGGACTACCCCATGCCCGCATTTTATACCGGCATCGGAATCGACACGCACCGCTTTGCCGCGCCGAGCGAAAATGCGCATATTACGCTCGGCACCGTGCGCATTCCGTCTACGAGCCCCCTCGTTGCGCACAGCGACGGGGACGTACTTATCCATGCGTTGATGGACGCGCTCCTCTCTGCGGCGGGGCTTGCCGACATCGGCACGTACTTCCCCGATACGGACGAGCAATACCGAGGCATCGAAAGCGGCAAGCTGCTTTCGCTCGTCATGGCAACGTTGCGGGAAAGAGGCTTTGCCGTGGGCAACGCGTCCTGCGCTATCCTTGCGCAGACGCCGAGGCTTGCGCCGTATATCGACGGCATGAAAAACTCGCTTGCGCCCTTGCTCGGCGTCTCCCCGGAGCGCATCGGCATTACCGCCGGCACTACGGAAAAGCTCGGCTACGTGGGCAGGAGCGAAGGCATCACCGTCCATGCAAACGTACTGCTCTTCCGCACCTGAAACGCCTTTTTATCCCCTGCCGTTCCTTATCCGAATATACCGCATAAAATACGCCGTTGCAGGCAACGCCTGCAACGGCT
>CAMAGA010000027.1 GCA_945833955.1 uncultured Clostridia bacterium | reverse complement strand
GTTCTGATCAGTCTGCTGCGTCCTCCGGGGGGGCGCCTTCCATGGGTTCGGCTTGGCCCACTTACGTCGTATTCGGCTTGGTTTTGGTTTTATTTATCGTCTACTTCATCTTTGCCAACCGCGCAAACAAGAAGAAGCAGAAGGAAATCAACGAAATTCTCGACTCCGTAAAGCCCGGCGATAAGGTTATGACGATCGGCAGAATCTGCGGCGTGGTAGAGGAAGTGGATAAGGACGATCATACCTTTGTTTTGAAGACGGGAAGCGAAAACAAGTATTCCTATATACGGTTGGATCGGGACGCCATCTATACGACCAACGCAGGGCAGAAGCCTCTGGTAGAAGAAAAGGCGGAAGCTGCGGAAGATAAGACCGCTACGCAAGCGGAAGTGCAGGAAGCTGCGCAGGAAGAAAAGAAGGACTGATCTTGCGGGCATAAAATCCGAAATCCCGGCATATATTGCCATGAACAGTGCGGAAGGTTCCGTCCGCAGTCAGGGAGGTCGGTTTTTTGCAGAAAAATAACAACGTTTTGGAATTTTCCTTACAGACGCTCAAATCGGTCGGTATCGCTTGCCTTCTTTCCGTTTTGTGCGTGTTCGTGTTTGCGTTCGTTTTGTATCTTTGCCCGTTGCAGGATTTTACCGTAACGGCGATCAATCAGATCATCAAAGCTTTTTGCATCTTTTTCGGGTGCATGGGCGGCATACGCAACGGTAAGGGGATATGGAAGGGTATGCTCGTGGGGGTATGCACGGTTTTATTGACGGGGCTCGTTTTCGGCGTGCTGACGGGTACGCTCGCCTTTACGGCTATCATACTCGTGGATGCGGCCTTCGGGCTGGTTGCCGGGGGAATCTGCGGCATCGTGGCGGTAAACGTGCTTTCCGCAAGGCGCAGGTAAAAAATAATTTTCGGGTAAATCGCCTTGAAAATGCTAAAAAATATAAAAAATGCTTGCAATTTGCTTTCGTTTATACTATAATGAAGAAAAGAAATTAAATATCAAGGAGATATTTTGTTATGATTAAGACCATCGCAAAACCTGCAGAAAGAAAGATCACCGGATGCGGCGAATGCAGAAGCACCTGCCAGTCCGCTTGCAAAACCAGTTGCACGGTAGGCAACCAGTCCTGTGAAAGAATTTCCAGAGAAAAAAAGATCGAAAAGAAGTAATTCAACTTCATTTGGCAAACAAACTGCGGTCGACATGGCAGGGATTCTTTTTTCCCTTTGTGTCGACCGTATGTCATAATTACGGGTAATTTGAAAGATGATACATACGTTCCAATATAAAGAAAAATTTTACATATACGATACGGGTAGCGGCTCTTTGCACGAATGCGATGCGGAAACCGCAGCTTTTTTGCAGAATGAAGAAACCTGCGGGCTTTCCGAACAAAGAAAGGCGGAAATCCGCGCCGATTTGCAGCCGCTTTACGAAGCGGGCCTTCTGGGCAAGGAGGACGTGTCCGCCTATCCCATGAAGAGCACGGAGATCAAGGCGCTCTGTTTGCATATCTGCCACGATTGCAACCTGCGTTGCAAATACTGCTTTGCGGACGAAGGCGCTTATCATTCCGTGCGGGAGAGCATGAGCTTTGAAACCGCCAAGGCGGCTATCGACTTTTTGTTAAAAAACAGCGGCAAAAGAAAGGTGCTGGAAGTGGACTTTTTCGGCGGCGAACCGCTGATGAATCTTTCCGTCATCCAAAAAGTCGTATACTATGCCAAGGAAGAAGCGGCAAAGCTGGGCAAAAAGTTCCTCTTTACCACCACGACCAACGCTTTGCTCTTAAACGACGAGGCAATCCGCTTCTTTAACGAAGAAATGGAAAACGTGGTGCTGAGTTTGGACGGCAGACCGGAGGTGCACGACCTCGTTCGTAAAACGGCAAACGGCAAAGGCAGCTACGAGTACGTCATTCACAACATCGAAAAATTCGTCCGGATGCGCGGGGACAAGCATTACTACGTGCGCGGCACGTTCACGGCGAAAAATCTCGATTTTGCAAAGGACGTGCTGTTCATTGCGGATAAGGGATTCGATTCCATTTCCATGGAGCCCGTGGTAACCGATATCCCCGAACTTGCCATTCGGGAAGAGCATCTGGAAACGATTGAAAAGGAATACGAAAATCTCTGCGACGAGTATCTTGCACGCTATGCGGCAGGCAAGGGATTCAACTTCTTCCACTTCAATATCGACCTTGAAGGCGGGCCTTGCCTTTCCAAACGGGTGAGTGCGTGCGGCGCCGGCAACGAGTATTTTTCCGTCGTTCCGAACGGGGATATCTATCCTTGCCATCAGTTTGCGGGCGATCGGGATTTTTACATGGGCAACGTTTTCGAGGGCAAGCTGAATGAGGAAATCCGCGCGAAATTTGCGTCTTCCTGTCTGTTCACGCGGGAAAAATGCGATTCCTGTTTTGCAAAGTTCATCTGCTCCGGCGGTTGCAATGCGAACAATTACCACTACAACGGCGACATCAACAAACCCTATGAAATGACCTGCGCTATGATGAAAAAGCGTATCGAATGCGCAATGCATATTCTGGCGGAAAAGAAAGCGGCGGAGGAAGATTGATTCGCAAGGAAAAGGGAATAATTTTTCAAAAAAGCGTCTAAAAATATTTCGTCGTTCTGTTTTTTTACTTGACGGCGGTAGGGATTTTCTATATAATATAATAGAATGCATATAATGCTTTTTGCCCGACGGGGCGTAAAGCATAAAGCCATATACAGCATTTTTGCAAGGAGGCAAACAATGGGAAAGAAAAAATCAATGACTTTGATCATCCTTTTGTCCATCGTAATGGTCATATTGTTGTTATTGAGTACCGTTTCCTGCACGATTCCTTTTACCAACGGGGTAAAGGAATACAATTCCATTCTCTCTAACGTGAATCTGGGAATGGACGTAAACGGCGGAACATACGCAGTGATCTATCCGGAAGGCGTTATTTCCGTAGCCGAATATAACGACATGGAAGACGAAACCGAAAAGGCTAAGTACGAAGCATACGAAGGAAACAGCGCAATCTATATGCAGCGCGATACTTTGACCGATTCCTTTAAAGAAAGCTTTCAGGAAGCGGTAGACGTGCTCACTTACAGAGTGGAAAGCAAGCATCTTGCAGGGGCAAGCGTCTGCGTGGAAAACGATTACACCATTCGCGTAACCGCTCCTTACGGCGATTCCAACGCGGCGGCGATTGCAGGGCAGCTCTCCTATTCCGGGGATTTCACGCTTTCGTACGGCAATAAAACGTA
The DNA here is from genome assembly GCA_945833955.1 of uncultured Clostridia bacterium. Classification (GTDB taxonomy): domain Bacteria; phylum Bacillota; class Clostridia; order Christensenellales; family Borkfalkiaceae; genus CAMAGA01. Next base: position 10,913 of record CAMAGA010000027.1, on the reverse strand, counting down.
TATCAAAAACAACCACAACCACGATATTTCCGATTATATCAAGAGTGCAGGCGCGCTGGAAAATGCCGGCTCCTATCTGGTAGAAATCAAACTGACGAAGGACGGCAGAGCCAAGATTAAGGAAGCTTCCGCTCTGGCTGCCGCAAGCGACTCCGACTCCGCTTTGGTTTTCGCTATGGGCGACAATCAGATCGTTTCCCTGACGGTAGAGGAAGAAATCGACAATTCCTCGCTCTATATCAGCGGCTATACCGATTTGCAGACGGCTGAAAACGTGGCAATCCTGATTCAGAGCGCCGTGGAGGAAAAAATTCTGAACCTCGACTTTACCGTAGGTGACGTTCGCTCTTATGAACCCGCAAACAGCGAACTCACGAAGACGTTGATCGTTCTTGCCATCGCTCTGATCGTTACGTTGGAAATATTGCTGACGGCGCTCGTATTCAAGGGCCTGTCCGTAGTCAACGCTTACGCTTTGGTAACCTACGGCCTTGCAATGCTCATCACCGTTGCCATTGCCGGCTGGACGTTGACGCTCGGCGGCGTGATTATGGCGGTATTGGGCGGACTGATCCTTTCTGCCGTAAACGTATTCGTATTCCATACCATGCAGAAGGAATTCTACAAGGGCAGAACGATTGCGGCGGCGGTAAAATCCGCATATAAGCGCACGCTTCTTTCCATAGTGGACTTGCACGTCGTTCTGTTCATCGTAGCGTTGGTCGTATTCCTCATCGCAGTAGGCGCAGTCAAAACGATGGCACTCGTTGCCATGGTGGCGGTAGCGTACTCGTTCATCGGCTACTGGCTGACGAGATTCTATTGGTATATGATTATGCCGCAGGCAAAAGACCAGTACACGTTCTGTAACGTCGTAAGGGAGAAATAAGCTTATGAATCAGTTTAAGAAAATTGCACAAAAGCGCACGCTTTTCCTTGTAATCAGTATTGTATTGCTTGTTGCCGGCTTCGTTATGGCGGCTCTGCTCGGTTTCAACTATGAAAAAGACATGGCGGATAAGCAGTCCGTTACCGTAGAATACGACGTTTATATGACGTTGCAGGACGAGCGTCTGGATAACTTTGCGGAAGAATGCTTAAAGATTTTATCCGATAACGGGATTTTGGCAACGAGAGTCAACGCAACCACGGCAAACGGCGGCGTGCTGGAATTCGTCCTTTCCGCCAAAGCGGATAAGGCTGCCGTCAATGCTTCCGTAGAAGCTATCCGCAATCTTACGGCAAATAGCTATGCGGACGGATTCTTTACCGTTTGCGCCAATACGAACGTAGCGTCCTTCCACGATTCCGCCGTCTGGCTGAGAGTGGGCATCGCACTCGGCGTGGCAGTGCTTTGCATTGCCGTTTACATGAGCATCCGCTACAAGTTGGCTATGGGGCTTTCCATGTTCGTGGGGGCTCTGCACGCTACGGCGCTTGCCTATGCTTTGACGGCGATTCTTCGCATCCCTGTTTCCTATGAAGTTGCTTTGGTCGGCGTGATTGCGCTGTTGCTGTATGCGGCGATGCAGGTAATGGTATTCGACGGCATGAAGCGTGCGTTCAAAAAGGAAGAATATCAGGATAAGGATGCCGATACGCAAGTCAATATGGCTTTGGCGAGAAATAAAAAGACGTATTATCTGCTTACGGCTATCTTTGCGATTTCTTGCCTGATCCTTGCGATTGTAGCAACGGGCGCAAGCAGATGGTTTATGGTTGCCTGCGTTGCGGCAGTGCTCGGAAGCGCATACACGGCTTTCTGCTTTGTTCCTGCAATCTATGCCGCAATGAAGAAGATTGCGGATAAAAAGGCTGCGGAAAAGGCAAAGTATACGTATGCGGCAAAAAAACAGGCGTAATGCGTATTCAATGATAGTTTCAGGGCGGGGGAAAACAATGATTTGTTTTACCTTGCCCTTTTTTTCATCAACAGATAAGTTATAATTAGTTTCTGCGTAGTAAAATCAAGATTTACGGGCGAGGAAGATATGAAGAAAACAGTTCCTGAATTTGCGTTTACGCAAGAACAACTGAATACCATTAAAGAACTTGCGCAAAAGACAGGTTTGTTGGAAAGTACGACGCGTATCCTGTTTTCGAGGGGCATCGACGATAAGGATAAGATCCGGCGGTTTATGCATCCGTCCCGCGCCAACTTCCTTTCCCCCTTCCTGATGTCCGGTATGCGGGAAACGGTTGCGCTGTTGCAGGAGGCAAGGGACGAAGGTATGCGCGTTGCCGTGTTCGGAGACTACGATGCGGACGGTATCTGCGCTTCTGCCATCATGTACTATGCCCTTACCGCCTACGGCATCGAACCTTACGTTTACGTGCCGGAAAGGTCGGAAGGCTACGGTTTGCACGTGGAGGCAATCGACAAAATATTTGACGAATATTGCCCGGACGTATTCATCACCGTGGATTGCGGCATCAGCAATCACGACGAAATCGAGTACGTCAAGGAGTGCGGCGCTATTCCCGTCGTAACCGACCACCACGAATTGCCCCTCGAATTGCCGGAATGCGTGTGCGTGAATCCCAAACTCCGGGACGACTATCCTTACGACAATCTTTGCGGAGCCGGGGTAGCGTTTAAGCTGGCTTGCGCGCTTTTGGGCGATGCGGCTTATAAGTATCTGGATTTTGCCGCACTCGCCACCATTGCGGACAGCGTTCCGCTCACGGGGGAAAACCGGGATATCGTTTCCGAAGGGTTAAAGCGCATTGCCAATGCGCCGAGGAGGGCTTTTTCCGACCTGCTCGGCAAAAGCAGCGCCTACGAGATCACGGCGCAGACGCTTGCATTCAGCATTGCGCCCAAGATCAATGCGGCGGGCAGAATGGGGGACGCGCGTTGCGCCCTGAAAATGTTCCTTTCCCAAAACGATCGGGAAGTGGATCTGCTGGCGGAAAAGCTTTGCCTCTATAATACGGAACGGCAAAAGTATTGCGACGAACTGTACGGCGACGCAAAGCGTATGCTCAAGGAAAAGGGCGCTTACGGCAAAGTAATCATGCTGGCAGGGGAAAACTGGAATACGGGCTTTGTGGGCATCGTTGCGGCAAGATTGGCTGAAGAATTCAACCGCCCGGCGCTCCTCTTCGTAAAATCGGGCGACAACTTAAAAGGTTCGGCAAGAAGCATCGACCGCATCAATATCTTTGAATCGCTGCGGGCTTGTTCGCAATACATCAGCGAGTTCGGCGGGCACGCGCAGGCGGCGGGGGTCAACATCACGGTGGATAACTTTGACGCATTGGAAGCGGCGCTGAACGAATATATCGAAAACAATTATACGAAGGACGTTTTTGAGCTTTGCATTCCCGTCGTCGGGGAAATCAAGGAAGAGGTCTCTTCCCGATTTGCCAATGAAATCAATATGCTGGAACCGTTCGGCGTGGGGAATCGGAAGCCGCTGTTTACCATAGATGCAACCAAGTGTACGGCGTTCCCCATGAAACCCCGTTCCGTGCATTTATCCGTGCGGACGCCGTATCTGGATCTGCTCTATTTCAACGGATTGAAGTGGCTCAAACTCGTCGCTTCGGACGTGCCGAAAAGGTTTTTGGTGGAGCTCAACGTTTCCCAGTTCCGAGGGAAGGAAAGCATCAAGGGATTTATCAAAGATATCCTCTACGACGGCTCCTGCGGCAACGGTATCGGACCGGAGATTTTTATGAACAATATTTCCCGCCTGTGCGGCAAGGAGGAGTCTGTAACGGTGCAATACGCCGATACGAAAGCGGTCCTTTCTGCCGTTCGGGAATACACGGCGCATTACGATTACGGGCTATGTTTGGTGGCAAGCAACCAAGCCACGCTTGCAAAATACGGGGACGAATTTTCCGCTTTTGCAAAGGATTTATTTACGCCGTCCATGCGGGATCTTTCCAATACGGTACTCATTTCGCCTTCCGCAGAGGCGGATCTGGGCGCCTTCCGCAAAGTGATCTTTTTGGATCAACCTTCGGATTTTTACCTTACGGGACTGGAAGGCAAGGAGGTGCTTTGCAATCGGGATATCTGCGGTTTTCAGGATATATACGACTTGGCTACGGACAGAACGTCCCTTGCGCACATCTTTGCTTCGCTACGCGCCTGCAGCGGCAAGATCGAGGCGGAAGACGCACTTTCCGCAGTAGCTTCCGGGGATTTCTATTATGCGGAAGAAAAGGAAATGCTCTATGCGATCAGCGTATTTATGGAGCTGGGTTTGATTGCATTCCAAAGCGGAAGGTTGGTCGTGTTCCGCGGCGTCAAAGTCAATCTGGAGGACAGCGTGTTGTACAGAAGAGTCAACCGTTTAAAAGAGAGTTTATAACAAATTTTCAGGGGAGGGGATAAAAAAAATGGAAGCAACGTTGCAAAAATTATATGATAACTATAAAGACAAAGATTTGAGCATGGTTCTGCACGCTTACGATTTTGCAAAAAATGCCCATGCGAGCCAGAAACGGGCCTCCGGGGAACCGTACTTTGTGCATCCCTGCGCCGTTGCGGAAATCCTCATCGGGTTGCGACTGGATGCGCCCACGATTGCGGCGGCGCTCCTGCACGACGTGATCGAAGATACGCCCTATACCGACGAGGATATTCATCGGGAATTCGGGGATGAAATACTCAGGCTTGTGCAGGGCGTTACCAAACTGGACGGCATTCCTTATAAAAAACGGGAAGACGTGGAGATTGAAAATATCCGTAAGCTGTTTTTTGCCATGGCAAAAGATATCCGCGTTATTTTTATCAAACTGGCGGACAGATTGCACAATATGCGCTCGCTGAACTTTTTGTCGCAGGAGCGGCAAAGGCGCATGGCAAACGAAACTATGGAAATATTCGCGCCGCTTGCCGGCAGGTTGGGTATTTCCCAAATTAAGTGCGAACTGGAAGATCTGTGCTTAAAATACCTCGACCCCGAAGCGTTTGAGTTTTTGGTGGAAAATATCAATCAAAAGCTGTATGAACGGCAGCAGTTTGTTGATTCCATCGTAGAGGAAATCAACGGCTTGCTCGAAGAGGCGGGGATTCAGGGCAGAGTATTCGGCAGACCCAAGCATTTTTATTCCATCTATAAAAAGATGAAAAAGCAGAATAAAACGCTCGAACAGATTTACGACCTGTCTGCCGTCCGCGTCATCGTGGATTCGATAGAGGATTGTTACGTTGTCTTTGGTATCATCGAAAGGCACTGGACGCCCATACCCGGGCGAATCAAGGACTACATCGCCAACCCCAAAATCAACCGTTATCAATCTTTGCATACCACCGTTGCAACCAAGTACGGGCAACCGTTTGAAATTCAGATCCGAACGGAACAAATGCACCGGATTGCGGAATACGGTATCTGTGCGCATTGGAAATATAAAGAGGACGTCAGCGAAGATTCGGAGTTTTCGAGTACGCTCATGAATATCCGTCAGATTATGGAAATCGAGCGGGATTTAAAAAATTCCGACGAATTCCTGAATCTTTTAAAAGAAGATTTGTACAATGCGGAACTTTTAGTGTTTACGCCCAAAGGGCAACTCATCAGTTTGCCGAACAATTCCACCCCCATAGACTTTGCCTATGCCATTCACAGCGAAGTGGGCAATCAGTGCGTGGGGGCAAAGGTAAACGGCAAAATCGCGCAGCTCAACTCCATCCTGGAGCTGGGCGACGTGGTGGAAATTACAACGTCGGCTTCTTCCAAAGGGCCCTCGTGGGATTGGTTGCGGTTTGTTCGCACGAACAACGCAAAGGCAAAAATTCGCGCCTTTTTCAAGCACGCCATGCGGAACGAGAACGAAAAACTGGGCAGAGAACGGCTGGAAGAAGAGGCAAGACACAAGGGCTATGAATTATCCACGATTCTGACCGACGAAAACTTTGCAAACCTTTCGGAAAAGATGTCCTTTTCCAATCGGAGCGAAATGTTTGCTTCCATCGGTTACGGAGCGGTCAACGTCAATCAGGTACTGTATAAGCTCATTGATTTTTACCGTAAAACCGTACCCAAACCCGTGGTATCTTCGGGGACGGTACCCAAAGCGCCGGAGGACAGCGTGATCTTCCTGGATATGCCGGGCAGAATGCTCACTCGCTTTGCCGGTTGCTGTAATCCCGTGCCCGGCGATGAAATCATAGGCTTCGTTTCCAAAGGCAGGGGCGTTGTGGTGCACCGCAAGGATTGCCCCAATATTAAAAATGCGGAACCGGAACGCCTGCACGTGGGCGAGTGGAAAAATATAGCCAGAGCCACTTACGTAATCGGTCTGGAAATTCGAGCCAACGACGAGGACGGCGTGCTTGCATTCGTTTGCAGCGTGATCGGGGATATGAAGCTCAACGTTACGCAGATCAACGGGCGTGTGGATAAGGCGAAAAGAATCGGCATCATCAACGTAAACGTATTGCTCAACGATACGAACGATATAGATATGTTGATCAAACGCTTGCGTCAGGATAAGCGCATCATCGACGCCTATCGAACGGCACCGGTATAAGCGTATGCAGATCACTACGATATATCCCCGTGGCTTTGCGGCGAACGGGTATCTGGTAACGCAGGACGGCAAAAATGCAGTAATGATCGATTGCCCCCGGCCGCAGTCTTATACCCAAGCGGTTGCGTTAAAGCAAAACGTGCGGGCGGTGCTTTTGACGCACGGGCATTTCGATCATATCGGCGGTTGCGCAACCATGCAGAGGCTGAGTGCAAAAATTTTCTGTCCGATGCAGGAAAAATCGGTTCTCTATTCCGATTACAACTTAGCTTCGATGGCAGGCGTCAATATTGCGCCCTTTACCGTGGACGAATACCTTGCGGACGGCGCAAAAGTTTCGCTTTGCGGGCTGACCGTAACGGCTATCGCTACGCCGGGGCATACGCAGGGCAGTACGTGCTATCTGGTGGAGTGCGAAGGCGAGCGGGTGCTCTTTACGGGCGATACGCTCTTTTCGGGCAGTATCGGCAGAACGGATTTCCCTACGGGGAATATAGGCGCAATGCGCAAAAGCCTGATGCGCCTTTCCGCCCTCCCCGATTGTACCGTATATCCGGGGCACGGCGAGCCGACTACGCTTGCGGCAGAAAAGAGGAATAATCCTTATTTTTTGAATTTATGTTAAAGACCAATGCTTTATTTATGGAAAAGGATTTGGGCGATATCGTCAAACTTTTCCGCTACAGAGACGAAGATATTACGCACGAATTGACCTATGCGGACGGCGTGTATACGAATACCGTTTGCGTAGACGGGCGCAAAAGTCAGTCAGTAAAATATTGTACGCCCCAAAGCGAGCTGGAATATAAGCGATACGCCAAGCGCACGGCGCAACTTGCCGTATATCGGGCATTATCCGATTACTTTGGCGAGACGATGCCGTGGGGCGCGTTGACGGGCATTCGCCCCACGAAGCTTGCCTATTCCGAACTGGAACAGGGCAGGGACTTTGCGCCGCTCCTGCGGGAAATGGGCGTGTGCGAGGAAAATATCCGCCTGCTGCAGGACGTACTGACGGCGCAGAAGGGAATCTATTCCAAAGAAGGCGGAACGGATCTATTCGTCAGTATTCCGTTCTGCCCTACCAAGTGCGCCTACTGTTCCTTCATTACGGCGGATATCGCCTATACCAAGCAGTACTTAGAGAGGTATACGGACGCCTTGGTGCGGGAAATTTTGTTCTGCAAGGGTAAAATAAAAAATCTGAAGTCCGTTTATATCGGCGGCGGTACGCCGCTCGTTATGCCAAAGCACCTGCTCGAACGCATTTTGCAGGCGATTGAAGAGATCCGCACGAACGGTTGCGAGTATACCGTGGAGGCAGGCAGACCGGACGTGTTCACGGAGGAAAAGCTGGACCTGCTTGCCCGTTACGGCGTAACCCGCATCTGCGTGAATCCGCAGACCTTTACGGAGCAGACCTTGCGCAACATCGGGCGCAAGCATACGGTGGAACAGGTGTACGCCGCATTTGCCATGGCAAAAAAGTATCCCTTTTCCGTCAACTGCGACCTGATCGCAGGTTTGGAAGGGGAGAGTAAGGAAGAATTTTTATTCGGCGTGCGGGAGGCGATCCGCATGGACCCCGACAATATCACCGTGCATACGCTCTGCTTAAAGAAGGGCGCAAAGATGAAGGAAAGCTGTTCCTATCTGGATGCGGGGGATATTTCCGAAATGATAGAAGGCTCCCGTAAACTATTGTATGCGGCAGGATACGTGCCGTATTACCTCTATCGGCAAAAGTACATGGCGGGCAACTGCGAAAATACGGGCTGGACGAAGCCCGGCAAGGCGTGCGTTTACAATATAGACATCATGGAAGAGACGTGCGACAATCTCGCCTGCGGCGAAAATGCCGTTTCCAAACGGGTCTTTGCAAACGAGGAGAAGATCGTCCGCTTCGGTACGCCCAAGGATATTAAAATGTATATCGAACGACAGGAGGAGCTGCTGGCGAAAAAGGCGGAGTTCTTCGGCTGGAATGAGGAGTGAGGTATGTTGCGAAAGTGGTATTCCGATTTTAAGGCGAAACACGGCACCGTAGCGGAAATATTCCGCTTTCTGATCGTCGGCGGAACGGCGACCGTGGTGGACTATATCTTTGCGGCGATCGTGCTCTTGATTGCGGATGCCGCCATGGGTACGGGCGTTTATCCGCATTGGTACAACGTTCTGTTCGGCGCAAACGGCACGGTTGCGCCGTGGGTTTCCGTACTCTCCACGGCGGTCGGCTTCTGCGTGGGGCTCATCGTCAATTATATTCTGTCCGTTGCTTTCGTGTTTGAAAAGAAGGGTGATTCCCGATCCGTGAAGGGCGCGCTCATTTTTACCGTGCTGAGCGTAATCGGATTAGGCATCACGGCGTTGGGAATGTATATCTTCAACGGCTTGCTCGGTTGGAATTACTGGGTCGTGAAAGTCGTATTTACGCTCATCGTTCTGGTGTATAATTACGTTTCCAAGAGATTGTTGCTGTTCAATAAATAAAATTTTATGCAGAGTATGCGCCGCCCGAAAGACGGAAATTTCGGGCGGTGCATATTTTTTCGGAAAGCGATGGCGACTATTTTGTAAAATGCAAAAAAAACTCTGCGAGTACAGAGTTCTTTTCGCTGATTAAGATATAAAAAGCGGACGGTGGGTTTTACGTAAAGACGGTTTTATGCCTATACGATATGCGGCGTGGACACGGGCAAAACCAATCAATCGAGCTTGTCTATCAGGTCGTATATGCGGAAAAGGTCGTCTTTGGTAAAGTAATCTATGGTAATGCGCCCCTTTTCATTCGTGCCGACCAGTTGCACCTTGGTGCCGAAAACGGATCGCATCTTATCCACAAACTCTCTGAGTTCGACTGTGGCGGTTTGCTGCTTCTTTCCTTTTTTCTCCGTCGGGATGCGGTTCGGCGTCGTGAATTGTTTTACGTTGCGTTCCATATCCCGCACCGACCAGCCGTTCGCTTCCGAAAGGTTGGCAAATTCAATCTGCTTTTCGGGGGCGAGCGGGATAAGCACCCGTGCGTGCCCTGCGGAAAGCTTGCCGTCCGTGACTTTTGCAATGACGGCAGGATCCAGCGTGAGCAGGCGGAGTGCGTTGGTAACGGCAGGGCGGGATTTACCCAGACGGTCGGCAAGCTCTTCCTGCGTCAGCCGATACTCCTCCAACAGCGTCTGCATGGCGCGCGCCGCTTCTATGGGGTTCAGGTCTTCCCGTTGCAGGTTTTCAATCAGGGCGATTTCCCGAACCTTCCGCTCGTCGTAACTTCGCACTACGGCAGGAATCGTGCGCATCCCGGCAAGCAGGGAAGCCCTGTACCGCCTTTCGCCTGCGATAATCCGATATCTGCCGTTTTCCGCCGTATTGACTACGATGGGCATGATGACGCCGTGTTTTGCAATGGAGTTCGCCAGCTCCTGCAAGGAAGCGTTATCAAAGCTTTTTCGGGGTTGATCGGGATTGGGAAAGACCCGTTCCATTTCCAATTCCCGCACGTTTACGCCGTCCTTTTCGGCGGAAAAATCATAAAAATCTTTTTTTACGGTTTGCCCGTATGCATTTTCGGTATCGGAAAACAAATCTCCGAATCCTTTACCGAGGCCTCTCTTTTCTGCCATGGGAATGTTCTCCTTTATTCTGTTATTTGGAAGTTGCCGCGGCGCTGTCGCGGCGTTCTATGCGGTCCAGCATTTCTCCCGTCAACGCAAGATAAGCGAGCGCACCTTTGCTCTTGGGGTCGTGCAAAAGAATGGGCTTGCCGTAGCTGGGGGCTTCCGACAGGCGGATATTCCGCGGAATCATCGTCTCGTACAGTACGGACGAAAAGTGCTTTCGGATTTCGTCGCATATCTGACGGGAAATCAAAGCTCTGCCGTCGTACATGGTCATGACTACGCCTTCCACCTGTAAATCGGCGTTCAGGTGCTTTTTGACAAGGTAAATGCTGTTCATGAGCTGACTCAACCCCTCCATGGCGTAAAATTCGCATTGGATGGGTATGATGACGGAATCGGAAGCCACAAAGGCGTTGATGGTGATCAGCCCCAAAGAGGGGGGACAGTCGATAAATATGTAGTCGTATTCGTTTTTCGCTTCGGTAAGCGCTTTGGAAAGGATTCTTTCTCTGCCCCGTTGATTGGCGATTTCCAGCTCCGTACCGGCAAGGTCGATAGAGGAGGGCAAAAGAAAAAGCTTGTCCATTTGCGTCGGTATCGTATTTTCTCTGACGGGTGCCCCGTTAAAAACGTGGTACACGCTCTTTTCCAATGTGCTTTTTTGAAACCCCAGCCCGGTTGTAGCATTGCCTTGCGGGTCGAGGTCTATGATGAGTACGTTCTTTTTGGTATCGGCAACGTAGGCGGCAACGTTGATGCACGTCGTCGTTTTGCCTACGCCGCCCTTCTGATTAGAAAATGCAATGACTT
>CAMAGA010000026.1 GCA_945833955.1 uncultured Clostridia bacterium | reverse complement strand
ATAGAAAATCTGAAAAATACTTCGTTCAAACATTTTCTTTTCTCTTTTAATTATGCTATAATAAATACGGACGGTGCATTTACCATATAAAAAAGGTAAATCCGGATCGGAAAGCGAGCACCGCAAACCAGATATTGAGCACGGCAAGCACGGGCATAAATACCATTAAAAAAATGTTTTTCAGTTTGTATTTGAATACGAACATACTGGCATAAACGGCGATTGCCCCGCCGAGCGCGCCTGCAAGAAAGAGCCTGCCGTCTCCCGATCGGGAAGGTTTTTCCTGCGTGGGGGAATCGTCCGCGGCGGTTTTCACCAACCAGAAGGAATAAAAATTGATCGCAATCAGATAAGCGGAAAAGAGAATATACAATAAAATCATAGTTTTAGTATGCGCAAATACGGCGGTATTAAACCGCTTCTTTACGGAGGAAGATAATATTATGGCAAAAGTTGCAATTATCATGGGCAGCAAATCGGATTTTAACGTAGTAAAACCCGCAGTAACCGTATTGGAAAGCTTCGGCGTGGAAGTTACCGTCCGCGTGATTTCCGCACACCGCACCCCGGAAGACGCGCACGCGTTTGCCGCTTCCGCCATTGAAAACGGCTATGAAGTTTTAATTTGCGCCGCAGGCAAAGCTGCGCACCTTGGCGGCGTTATGGCTGCGTTTACCACTCTCCCCGTAATCGGCTTGCCCGTAAAAACGGACATGATGGGCGGTTTGGACAGCTTGCTTTCTATCGTGCAGATGCCTTCCGGCATTCCCGTTGCTACCGTCGGCGTAAACGGAGGAGAAAATGCCGGTCTTTTGGCTGCGCAGATTCTGGGCATCAAGTACGCCGATATTGCCCAAAAACTCAAAGACTATAAAAATAAGATGGAAGAAAAAATTCATAACGACGACGCTGCTCTCAACGAGGAGCTCAAAGGCGTACGCTGAAATTATAACTAACCATGGAATAGCGTTATTCTATGGTTTTTTTACACTTACAATCTGTAAAAAACCGTTTATAAAGACGGCTTAAAACTTTTATAAATACCGAAAAAATCTCAGGAGGATTCCGATTATGGAAAAGAGAGAACAGCTTTACGAAGGAAAAGCAAAAAAGGTTTTCGCAACCGAAAATCCCGACTACGTTATCGTCAGCTATAAGGACGATGCCACCGCATTCAACGGTAAAAAGAAAGGTACCATTGAAGGCAAGGGCGTAATCAACAACACGATGAGCAACATGATGTTCCGCTATCTGGAAACGAAGGGCGTGAAAACGCATTTTGAAGAACAGCTTTCCGAACGGGAAACGGTTGTAAAAAAGGTAGAGATCGTTCCGCTGGAAGTCATCATCCGTAACGTTGCGGCCGGCAGCTTTTCCAAGCACTACGGCGTACCCGAAGGCAAGGTTTTGGCGGCGCCGACCATCGAATTTTCTTATAAGAGCGACGCACTGGACGACCCCCTCTTGAACGAATACCATGCGCTTGCGCTGGAACTTGCCACCAAGGAAGAAATCGAAACGATCAAGGCCATGGCATTTAAAGTCAACGACGAATTGAAGGCTTTCTTTAAGGGAATCGGCATCGACCTCATCGACTTTAAACTGGAATTCGGCAGATTCCACGGCGAAATCGTACTGGCAGACGAAATCTCCCCCGATACTTGCCGTTTCTGGGACAGCGTTACCCATGAAAAACTGGATAAAGACAGATTCCGCCGCGACCTCGGCGGCGTGGAAGACGCTTATTCCGAAATCTTCAAGAGGATTAACGGCTGATAGAATGGGTAAAGAGCGTATTGCGCCTTGCCGATCGTCCTGAACGAATCCGTCGGTTTCCGTACCACGAAAGGATCATAAAAATGGTTTACGACGCAGGCGCCAAGGAAGCGCACGTGCGCATATGCTCCCCCCCCGTAATCAAACAGCTTTGCCATACGAGTACCGATATGCGCGCTTATAGTCAGCGCATCGGCGCAAGGAACGGCGAAAAAAACAGCGGAATTATCGGAGTGCGGATTCCGTGCGCTATCTTTCCGTGGAAGATTCGGTCACTGTAAGGAACCGCATCCGGATTTCTGCTCAGGCTGCTGCAACGGGCAGTATCCGTATGCTTACGACCACTCTTCCGATTCCAAAATGAATTTGGAACAGTAAATCAGAGAAAAGACACTCGCTCAGATTTCGGACGGGTGCCCTTTCCGTTTTTTTGAAAAACCATATCCACAGGAGAATTACTTATTATGGCTATTTCCTATAAAGACAGCGGTGTAGACGTTGAAAGAGGCTACCGCGCTGTAAAACTCATGCGTGAACACGTTCAGTCCACCTATAACGCAAACGTACTCGGAGACATCGGGTCTTTTGGCGGATTCCTCTCCATCGCAGGCGAAAAGATGAAGGAGCCGGTATTGGTTGCCGGCACGGACGGCGTGGGAACGAAGCTCAAATATGCATTTTTGGCGGATAAGCACGATACGATCGGTATCGACGCCGTGGCTATGTGCGTAAACGATATCGTCTGTCAGGGTGCAAAACCGCTGTTGTTCCTCGACTATTTTGCCACGGGCAAACTTTCCCCCGAAACGGTCGCAACGGTCGTTTCCGGCGTAGCGGAAGGTTGCAGACAGTCGGGTTGCGCCTTGATCGGCGGGGAAACGGCGGAAATGCCGGGGTTCTATCAGGACGGCGAATACGATATCGCCGGTTTTGCCGTCGGCATCGTGGATAAAGAAAAGATCATCAACGGGCATAACATCGAAGCAGGCGACGTACTCATCGGTATCCGTTCCAGCGGCATTCACTCCAACGGTTATTCCCTCGTGCGCAAACTCTTCGGGGAAACGAGCGACGCACTCTTCCGTTATGACGACCGTCTGAAGGGCAGAGTGATCGACGTATTGCTCACGCCGACGAAGATTTACGTAAAGAGCATTCTGGCTCTGGTGGAAAAAGTTCCCGTCAAGGGCATCGCGCACATCACGGGCGGCGGCTTTATCGAAAATATCCCCCGTATCTTCCCGCAGGGAATCGGTTGCGAAATCGATAAGCATTCCTACGAAGTACCCGAAATTTTCCATATCATGCAGGAACGTGCGGGCATCACCGACGGGCAGATTTATAACACCTTCAATATGGGTATCGGCATGGTCGTATGCGTTGCTCCCGAAAACGTGGAAGCGGCGATGGAACAGCTCCGTTCCACGGGCGAAGAAGTTTGCATCCTCGGTAAAACGGTTGCAGGCGAAGGCGTAACGCTCATTTGATTATGGTAAAAATAGCGGTATTTGCGAGCGGCGGCGGCACGGACTTTCAGTCGATCATAGACGCAAACGAAAAAGAAAAATTCTGTGAAATTGCGCTTTTGGTCGCTTCCAAGGAGAATATCGGGGCGTTGGACCGTGCCAAGGCGCACGGCATTCCCACGGCGGTCTATGCCAAAAAGGATTGGCCGGATCCGGAAACGCTCTATGCCGATCTGACGGAAAGGCTGGAATCGCTCGGCGTGGAATATATGGTCCTTGCCGGGTGGTTGAAAATTCTACTTCCGTCCTTTACGCAACGTTTTGAAGACAGGATCATCAACATTCACCCTTCCCTCATCCCTTCCTTTTGCGGTGCGGGATTTTACGGGTTAAAGGTGCATAAGGCAGTGCTGGATTACGGCGCAAAAGTTTCCGGGTGTACCGTGCATTTTGTGAACGAAGAGGCGGACGGCGGTGCGATCATTGCGCAAATTCCCGTTGCGGTTGCCGACGACGACACGCCGGAAACGTTGCAGGCGCGTATTTTAAAGGAAGAACACAAATTGCTCCCTGCGTGCCTCAAAGCGCTCTGCGAGGGCAGAATCGAAAAACACGGCAGAAAAGTCGTTGTTCATGAACGTAAACAATAATCAATTAAGGAGAAAAACTCATGGAAATGAAAAAGAGAGCATTGGTCAGCGTATCGGATAAGGCGGGAATAGTGGATTTCTGCAAAAAGCTGGTAGAATTCGGGTTTGAAATTATTTCTACCGGCGGTACGGCAAAGGCGTTAAAGGACGCAGGCATCGAAGTCATCGGTATTTCCGACATCACGGGCTTCCCCGAATGTCTGGACGGCAGAGTCAAGACTTTGCACCCCAACGTTCATGCAGGACTTTTGGCGATGCGTTCCAACCCCGAACACATGGCGCAGCTGGAAGCGTTGAATATCAATACGATCGACATGGTCGTCGTCAATCTGTATCCTTTCAAGGCTACCATTTCCAAGCCGGGCGTAAGCTTTGCGGAAGCGGTGGAAAACATCGATATCGGCGGACCCACCATGATCCGTGCTGCCGCCAAGAACTATCAGGACGTAGCGGTGGTTGTAGACCCTCGGGACTATCAGAAGGTTCTGGACGAGCTTGCAAACGGCGGCGTTACTTTGGAGACCAAGAAGTATCTGCAGTATAAAGTTTTTGCGCACACGGCGGTTTACGATTCCCTGATTTCCAACTACCTTGCCGCACAGCTCGGCATCGAAATGCCCGAACAGGTTACCTACGCTTACGAAAAGGCGCAGGGTATGCGCTACGGGGAAAACCCGCATCAGCCTGCGGCTTTCTATCACGAAGAATTTATCCGCCCCGGCTCTCTGGCTGCCGCAAAACAGCTTTGGGGCAAGGAACTTTCCTATAACAACATCAACGACGCCAACGGCGCATTGGAACTTTTAAAGGAATTCGGAGACGTTCCCACCGTGGTTGCCTGCAAGCACGCCAATCCTTGCGGCGTAGGTTCGGGCGCAACTATTTACGAAGCGTATATGCGCGCTTACAACTCCGACCCCGTTTCCGTATTCGGCGGCATTCTTGCCATCAACGGCACGGTGGATGCGGCTACGGCAACGGAAATCAACAAGATCTTCATCGAAATCGTCATGGCTCCCGCCTATACGGAAGAGGCTTTGCAGATTCTGGAAAAGAAGGCGAACATCCGCCTGTTGCAGATTGAAAACATTTCCGCAAGAAGAGAAGCGACCGCTTACGATATGAAGAAGGTCTACGGCGGTCTGCTCGTGCAAAAGTATGACGAATCCTTGATCGCCGGGGAAGATATGAGCCTGTTTACGACGAAAGCCGCCGTGACCGAAACGACGACGCCTGCCGGCAAAATCAAAACGGTTTACGGCAACGGCGTGGTGACGGACAGAATGCCTACCGAAGAAGAAGTGAAAGCGATGATGTTTGCATGGCGCGTAGTCAAGCACACGAAGTCCAATGCGATCGTGATCGGCAAAGACGGCAGAACGACGGGTATCGGCATGGGGCAGACCAACCGCATCTGGGCGGCACAGCAAGCCATCGAACACGCCAGGGCAGAAGCCGCCGGTTCCGTAATGGCGTCCGACGCCTTCTTCCCCTTTGACGACTGCGTAGCGGAATGCGTCAAGGGCGGTATCACCGCAATCGTGCAGCCGGGCGGCAGCATTCGGGATAAGGACTCCGTAGAAGCTTGCAATAAAGCCGGCATCGCCATGGTATTCGTAGGCGAAAGACATTTCAAACACTAATCGGGGCGTCGGGGTAATTGCATGAACATTCTCGTAATCGGTAACGGCGGCAGAGAACACGCCATCCTGCTTGCTTTGGCAAAGAGCAAAAAGGTGGATAAACTCTACTGCATGAAAGGCAATGCAGGCATCGGGGAAATCGCCGAGCTTGTAAACGTGGATTATTGCAATATTCAGGCGGTCGGAGACTGGCTGGACGACCATCCGGAAGTGGACTACACCGTAGTCGCTCCGGACGATCCGCTTGCGCTCGGCCTCGTGGACGAACTGGAAAGACGGGGGCACAGATGCTTCGGCCCCAACAAGGCGGCGGCGAGAATCGAGTCGAGCAAGGCCTTTGCCAAGGAACTCATGCGCAAGTACGGCATTCCCACGGCGGAATACGCCACCTTCGACGACTATGACGAGGCACTTGCCTACGTGCATCGGGTCGGCGCACCCATCGTATTAAAGGCGGACGGGCTGGCACTCGGTAAGGGCGTGCTTATCTGCAAAACGATGCAGGAAGCGGAAGACGGTTTAAAGGAAATCATGCTGGATAAAGCCTTCGGCGCGGCGGGCAACAAGATCGTCATTGAAGAAATGATGGTGGGCAAACAGTTTACGCCGGGTGAGGAAGTTTCCGTTTTATGCTTTACGGACGGAAAGACCATCGTTCCCATGGTAACGAGTTGCGACCACAAGCGCGCACAGGACGGGGACGTGGGGCTCAATACGGGCGGTATGGGTACTTTTACGCCTTGCCCCTTCTATCACGAAGAGGAGGAGCGGGAGACGATGGAAAAGATCATCCTGCCCACCATGCACGCCATGAATGCGGAAGGTTGCCCGTTCAAGGGCGTACTGTACTTCGGATTGATGCGCACGAACAAGGGTATGCGCGTCGTGGAATACAACTCCCGTTTCGGCGATCCGGAAACGCAGGTCGTACTGCCCATGCTCAAAACCGATTTGCTGGAAATTTTTGAAGCGATCACCGACGAACGGCTGGCAGATATAAAAATCGAATGGGAAGAGGGCGCATGCGTCTGCGTGGTACTGGCAAGCGGCGGCTATCCCGTAAAATATGCAAAAGGCAAAGAGATCACGATCGGCACGATGCCTAAAGACGTTCAGATCATCCACGCCGGCACGGCAATCAAAGACGGCAAGCTGGTTACAAACGGCGGCAGAGTGCTGGGCGTCGTAGCCAAAGCCGATACGGTGGAAGAAGCCCGCAGGAAGGCGTATCAGGCAGTGGAGAGCGTTTCCTGGGAAGGAATGTTCTATCGGCACGATATCGGTATTAAGTACAGAGGTTGATTATGATTTACAGAATTTTTGTAGAAAAGAAGGAAAATTTACAGGCGCAGAAGATTATAGACGACGCAAAGAACCTGCTCGGTTTTACGCCTGCGGACGTTCGGCATATTCTGCGTTACGACGTAGAGGGCATTTTGGAAGAGGAGCTTTCCGCCGCAATCGGTACGGTGTTTTCCGAACCGCCCGTAGATAACGTTTACAGAGAGGAAATAGAAATCGATCCCGATTACAAGGTGTTCGGCATCGCCTATCTCGAAGGGCAGTACGACCAGAGAGCGGACTCCGCCGCACAGTGCGTACAGCTTTTAACGAGGGGGGCTCGTCCCATCGTCAAATGTGCGAGAATCATTGCCGTCAAGGGCGTTTCCGATGCGCAGCTCGAAGCGATCAAAAAACAGCTCATCAACCCCGTGGAAGCGCATGAAATCACGCTGGAAAAGTACGATTCCCTCCGTCACGTTACGGTGGAAGCGCCGGACGTAGCGGACGTGGAAGGATTCCTTGCTATGTCCGATGCGGAAATCGCCGCATACCATGCCAAAATGGGCTTTGCCATGTCCGTGGCGGACCTCTGCTTCGTGCGGGATTATTTCCAAAAAGAGGGGCGGAACCCGACCGAAACGGAAGTCAAGGTCATCGATACGTATTGGTCCGACCATTGCAGACATACGACCTTCTCCACGGAACTGAAAAACATCACCGTGCATTCCGACAATCCGCATATTCAGAAGGCGTTGGACATTTATCGGGATTTATTCAACGAACTGTACGCAAACAGAACGGATAAATATCCCTGCCTGATGGATATCGCCACCATCGCCGTCAAAAAACTGAAACAGTTGGGCAAACTGGACGATCTGGATATCTCCGACGAAATCAACGCCTGCTCCATCTGCGTGGATGCGGTCATTGACGGCAAACCGGAAAAATACCTCGTCATGTTCAAAAACGAAACGCACAACCACCCGACGGAAATCGAACCGTTCGGCGGTGCGGCAACGTGTCTGGGCGGCGCCATCCGGGACCCGCTTTCCGGCAGAACGTACGTCTATCAGTCCATGCGCATTACGGGCGCATCCGACCCTACGGAACGGCTGGAAGATACCCTGCAGGGCAAGCTGCCGCAGCGTGCGCTCACCAAAACGGCGGCGGCAGGCTTCTCTTCCTACGGCAACCAGATCGGTCTGGCTACGGGGCAGGTAGACGAAGTCTATCATCCCGGCTTTAAAGCCAAGAGACTGGAAACGGGATTCGTCGTAGGCGGCGCAAAGCGGGATATGGTCTATCGGGAAAGACCCAAAGCCGGGGACGTAATCATTCTCCTCGGCGGCGAAACGGGCAGAGACGGTTGCGGCGGTGCAACCGGGTCTTCCAAAGCGCACAACGTGGAATCCGTACACACCTGCGGTGCGGAAGTGCAGAAGGGCAACGCTCTGACGGAAAGAAAGATTCAGCGACTTTTCCTCAACCCCGACGTTACGAGAAAGATCAAAAAGTGTAACGACTTCGGCGCAGGCGGCGTTGCCGTTGCCATCGGCGAGCTTTCCGACGGCTTGGTCATAGACCTCAATAAAGTGCCCAAGAAGTACGAAGGTCTTTCCGGTACGGAACTGGCTATTTCCGAATCGCAGGAAAGAATGGCAGTCGTAGTGGCGGAAAAAGACGTGGAAGAATTCATTCGCCTTTCCGCAACGGAAAACCTCACGGCTACGCCCGTTGCAGTCGTTACCGACGACCGCAGAATGAAGATGAACTTCCGAGGCAGATATATCGTGGATATCTCCCGTGATTTCCTCGATACGAACGGCGTAAAACAGGTAACGGACGCCGAAATCAACGATAACGTTACCAACTTCTTCAACCAGAAAGCCGCACGTTTTGCGCAGGATCTCTTAAACGTGATGAGCCGACTCAACGTATGCTCCAAGAAGGGGCTTTCCGAAATGTTCGACTCCACGATCGGCGCAAAGTCCGTCTATATGCCGTGGGGCGGCAAAAATCAGCTTACGCCCGTCATCGCCATGGCTGCAAAGCTGCAGGGTGGCGAAACGGACAACGCAACGGTTTCCGCTTACGGGTACAGCCCCGAGCTTATGAGTACTTCTCCCTTTACCGGGGCGATTTACTCCGTAATTACTTCCGTAGCCAAAGTAGTGGCGGCAGGCGGCGACATGAACCGCATCCGCCTCACCTTCCAGGAATTCTTCATGCGGTTGCGGGAAGACCCCAAGCGTTGGGGCGTGCCCCTCTCCGCATTGCTCGGCGCACTGTATGCGCAGATGCAGTTACAGCTCGGCGCAATCGGCGGTAAGGACTCCATGAGCGGCACTTTTGAAAATATCGACGTACCGCCTACGCTCATTTCCTTTGCGCTTGCGCCTTGCCTTGCTTCTCAGCTCATTACGAACGTACTCGATAAGGCGGGCAGAACGCTCTACTTCCTGCCCATGAAGAAGGATCTTGCGCACATTCCCGACTTCGCTTACTTAAAGAAAATGTATGCGATCGTGCATGAAAATATTTTAAGCGGCAATATCACCATGGCTACCGTAGTGGAAAACGGCGGTATTGCGGCGGCGGTTGCCAAGAGCTGTATCGGTAACGGACTCGGCTTTGATTTCCGTGGCGACGTGGATTACCTGTTCAGCGAACATTACGGCGACCTGATCGTTGCCTGCGAAGATCCCGAAAAGCTTGCCGGCATCGTTGCGCTCGATATCGGTCATACGACGAACGGAAACTTCCGCCTCGACGAAGAGAGCGTTTCCGTTTCCGACGTCATCGCTTCCTTTACGGGCAGACTCGATTCCGTATTCCCGGCAACGGCTCCCGCAAGCGGAAAGATTCCCGAATGCGTCTATCAGGCAAGCAGCCGCATTTTGGTAGCTTCTCCGTTCAGAACGGCAAAACCGAGGGTATTCATCCCCGTATTCCCCGGCACGAACTGCGAACTGGATACGGCGCGCAGATTCCGCCTTGCCGGTGCGGAAACGGAACTCGTGGTCGTCCGTAACCGCAACGCGCAGGATATCGAAGAGAGCATAGAGGCAATCGTTGCAGCCATCAAACGCGCCAACATCATCGCCTTCCCCGGTGGCTTCTCGGGCGGCGACGAACCGGACGGTTCGGGTAAGTTCATTGCCACCACCTTCTCCAATCCCTTCATTGCGGAACAGGTCATGGAACTTCTGAACAATCGGGACGGGCTTGCGCTGGGTATCTGTAACGGCTTCCAGGCGCTCATTAAGCTCGGTCTGGTTCCCTACGGCAAGATTCAGCCGCTCACGGCAGAATCGCCCACGCTCACGTATAACAATATTTCCAGACACGTCTCCACCATGACGAAGATTCGGGTTGCTTCCGATAAATCGCCTTGGCTTTCCGCCTGCAAGGTGGGCGAAGTGTATTCCGTACCCGTTTCCCACGGGGAAGGCAAAATCATTGCGCCTTTGGCGGAATTGGAAAAGATGCGTCTTAGCGGGCAGATCGCCACGCAGTACGTGGACGATAAGGGCAGACCGACCATGCTTTCCCCGTATAACCCGAACGGCTCCATGTGGGCGATCGAGGGCATCACTTCCCCGAACGGCAGAGTATTCGGTAAAATGGGGCATTCCGAACGTATCGGCGACAACCTGTATAAGAACTTTGACGGCAACTTCGATATGAAAATATTTGAATCCGGCGTCCGGTATTTTAAATAAGCAAGCTTTGGCAGGCAGCCTTGCGTAGCAAACGGTTCGGCGCCTGCAATAGAGATGCTTTCCAAAATTTTGATTCGTTTTTTGCGGCGAAATAAAGAAACGGCGGTTTTTTCCGAGGGGAAGAAGCCGTCGCTTCTGCATTTTGCGTATAAATTATAAAAACAAGTGTTTGTTTTTTTGGGGAATATTCTGCACTTTGGTTGACATTTTGTCGGATAGAGGATATAATGGATACGTATGAGGAACAATAACATGGAAGAAAAGACATTATTTCAACTGGAATCCAGATTCAGACCGACGGGGGATCAGCCGCAGGCGATTCAGAAACTGACGGAAGGCGTCAAGGACGGCATTCGGACGCAGGTGTTGCTCGGCGTTACGGGCAGCGGCAAAACGTTTACCATGGCGAACGTGATTCAGAACGTAGGCAAGCCTACGCTCGTCATCGCTCACAACAAGACGCTCGCCGCACAGCTTTGCGACGAATTTCGGGAGTTCTTTCCGCACAATCGGGTGGAATACTTCGTTTCCTATTACGACTATTACCAACCGGAAAGCTATATACCGTCCACGGATACCTATATAGAAAAGGATCTGGCTTTAAACGATGAAATCGATAAGCTCCGCAATTCCGCCACCTGTTCGCTGGCGGAACGCAAGGACGTCATCGTGGTTGCGTCCGTTTCGTGCATATACGGCTTGGGCGCACCGGAAGAATATATGCGGCTTGCCGTTTCCCTGCGACCGGGCGACGAGCTGGAACGGGACGAGCTGTGCCGTAAACTCATTGAAATTCAGTACGTTCGTCGGGATATAGATTTCCAGCGTTCCTCCTTCCGGGTGAACGGGGATATATTGGATATATTCCCGGCGCAACAGTCGGAAATGGCGATTCGGGTTGCCTTTTTCGGGGATGAAATAGACCGCATCACGGAATTCGATCCGCTCACGGGCAAGACGATTCACGAGCTCAAACATGCGGTCATCTATCCTGCCAGCCACTATGCCGTCGGCACGGAGCGGTTGAACCGCGCCCTTGCAGAGATAGAACGGGATATGGAAAAGGAAGTGCAGGCCTTGCAGGACGAGGGCAAGCTGCTGGAAGCGCAACGGCTTTCCCAAAGGACCCGTTACGATCTGGAGATGATGCAGGAGATCGGCTATTGCAGCGGCGTGGAAAATTACAGCCGTTACTTTGACGGCAGAAAACCGGGAGAGCCGTCCTTTACGCTGTTGGACTATTTCCCCGACGATTTTCTGGTCTTTATCGACGAATCGCACATGACGATACCGCAGATCCGAGCCATGTATCACGGCGACTATTCCAGAAAGAAAAATCTGGTGGATTACGGCTTCCGTATGCGCTCGGCTTACGATAACCGCCCCCTGACGTTTGCGGAATTTGATGCGCGGGTGCCGCAACTCATCTGCGTTTCGGCAACGCCTGCGCCGTACGAACTGGAACAGGCAGGCGGGGAAATCGCCGAACAGCTCATCCGTCCGACGGGACTTTTAGACCCGAAAGTGGAAGTCCGCCCCACGAAGGGGCAGATCGACGACCTGCTTTCCGAAATCCATACGGTGGTAGGCAAAGGCGCAAGGGTACTCGTTACTACGCTCACCAAAAAAATGAGCGAAAGCCTGACCGACTATCTCAAGGAAAACGGCGTCAAAGTACGCTATATGCACAGTGAAATAGATACGCTCGAGCGAATCGACATCATCAACGGTCTGCGGTCGGGGGAATTTGACGTGCTTTGCGGCATCAATCTCTTGCGGGAAGGTTTGGATTTGCCCGAGGTGGAACTCATCGCTATCTTAGATGCGGATAAAGAGGGATTTTTGCGCAGCGAAACGTCGCTCGTGCAGACGATCGGCAGAGCGGCTCGTAATGCCGAAGGCAGAGTCGTCATGTATGCCGATACCGTAACGGACAGTATGCAACGCGCCATTTCCGAAACGGAGCGAAGAAGAAAGGTACAGGAAGAATACAACCGGGCGCACGGCATCGTGCCCAAAACGATCGTCAAGGAGATCCGCAACACGCTCAATATCTCCGGCAAAGCAGAGGATAAGTCGGAGATCCGAAAGCAGGATATTCCTGCCGAGATTGAAAAACTGAAGGGCTTGATGAAGGTTGCTTCGGCACAGTTGGATTTTGAAAAAGCGATCGAGATACGGAATACGATTGCGGAACTCAAAAAGATTCTGGCAAAATCCGCAAAGTAAGGAGTGCGTATGCGAAGATGTCCTTATTGTAAAGCCAACGTGGAGGGCTTGGTCGATCATTGCGACGTATGCGGCGGATTTTTATTCGGGGCGGAGGGGTTTTTGTTGCTCAGCGCCAGACCCGATCAAAATACGCACTCGCTGGAAAGATATATCGAGGACTTCCGCATTCAATTCTGCGCGTCGCACCCTGCCTACCTGTACGGGGAAGGCTTATGGTACGTAGCGGTGGACGTGTTCTGCTCGGATTATCCCGTGCGGGAAAAGGTATTTTTTGAACGGAGACGGCGGCTGTCCGAAGCATACGTTGCGGTGGATAAAGCAGAATATGTAAAAGGGAATTTTGAAGAACGCAGAAGGTTAGCGGCATTCGCCGTGGCAAAGGGCATTCGTATGGCAACGGCGGGCAAAAAGTTCGACGGCGCAAGAGCCGTAGCCGATTTTTTGCGTTCGGTGGGATATCCGGAAGAATAGAGGAAGAAAAGAGGAAGAATAGAGGAAGAAAAGAGGAAGAACCATGCAGGAAGATATTATCGTAAAAGGCGCAAAAGAGAACAATCTGAAAAATATAGACGTACGGATTCCGAGGAATAAATTGACCGTGTTTACGGGGCTTTCGGGGTCGGGTAAATCCACGCTTGCGTTTGATACCATTTTTGCCGAGGGGCAGAGAAGGTACGTGGAAAGTTTATCCAGTTATGCCCGTCAGTTTTTGGGGCAGATGCAAAAGCCGGACGTGGAGAGCATAGAGGGGTTGTCCCCGGCGATTTCCATCGATCAGAAGACGACGAGCCACAATCCCCGTTCCACGGTGGGAACGGTAACGGAAATTTACGATTATTTCCGTTTGCTGTTTGCCCGGGTGGGCATTCCGCACTGCCCGAAGTGTGGCAAGGAGATTCGCCGTCAAACGGTGGACGAAATTGCGGACGCCGTGCTTTCCATGCCGGAACGCAGTAAAATTTATATCAATGCGCCCGTCGTCCGCGGCAGAAAGGGTATGTACGAAAAGGAGCTGGAATCCTTCCGCAAGAGCGGTTATGCCCGTGTGGAAATCGACGGCGTGGTGTACGATCTTTCGGAAGAGATCAGGATAGAAAAGAATATCCGCCACAATATTTCCGTCGTGATCGATCGGCTCGTCGTAAAGGACGGAATCCGCCGCAGACTTTGCGATTCTTTGGAAAATGCCTTGAAATTGGCAAACGGACTCGTCATCGTGCGCACGGACGAAGAGTCTCAGCTCTTTTCCGTCAATTACGCCTGCCCCGATTGCGGCGTCAGTATAGAGGAAGTGGAGCCTCGCCTCTTTTCCTTCAACTCGCCGTGGGGTGCCTGCCCCGAATGTAACGGGCTCGGCTTCAAGCAGGTGATCTCCCCCGACCTCATCTGTCCCGACCCGAGTAAGTCGCTTTCCGAAGGGGCGATTGCCATTTCGGGCTGGACTTTGGACGGCAATCAGTATAAAATGTACACGCAGGCGATCAGCAAGCACTACGGCATTTCCATGGATACGCCCGTCAAGGATCTGCCGAAGTCCGCATACGATCTTTTAATGTACGGCAACGGCGGAGAGCAGTTCGATATGGAATACAATGCTTACCGCTTTTCGGGCAGTTACAAGACCTCGTGGGAAGGCTTCGTGCATAATCTGGAAAGGCGGTACAGTGCTACTTCCAGCGACAGCGTGAAGGCGGAAATAGAAAAATATATGCGCATTTCGCCCTGTTCCGCCTGCAAGGGCAAGCGGTTG
>CAMAGA010000025.1 GCA_945833955.1 uncultured Clostridia bacterium | reverse complement strand
CACGCCGATATCTATACGCCTCCCGAATTTTTAGGCAACGTCATGGATCTCTGTCAGGAAAAGCGGGGCGTGTTCAAAATGATGACGTATATAGAGCAGAACCGCGTGCGGATCGAATACGAATTGCCTTTAAACGAAATCGTGTACGACTTCTTCGATTCCCTGAAGTCGAGGACGAAGGGCTATGCAAGTTTTGACTATGAAATTATCGGTTACCGCCGCTCCAAGCTGGTCCGTCTGGATATTTTGCTGAACGGGGAAATATGCGACGCGCTCTCCACCATCGTGCATGAAGACGGCGCGTATGCGCGCGGCAGGCAGCTTTGTGAAAATTTAAAGAACGCCATTCCCCGACAGCTCTTTGAAGTGCCTGTGCAGGCGGCAATCGGCGGCAAGATCATTGCAAGGGAAACGGTCAAAGCCATGCGTAAGGACGTGCTTGCCAAGTGCTACGGCGGAGACGTAACGAGAAAGAGAAAGCTCCTCGAAAAGCAGAAGGAAGGCAAAAAGCGTATGCGGCAACTCGGCTCCGTACAGGTGCCTTCCGAAGTATTCATGGAAATATTAAAGACGAATAAGGACGAATAAAAATGATAGAACTCAATGCAAGGCAGTGGAAACAGTTGGAAGAAGCGGGAGAGATCGTACAAGAGGACGGCTCGGTGATCAGGATGCTGGCTTTGCCCATAGATAAAGCGGAGGCAAAGGAAATCAATCACTGTATTTTGCGGGAAATCATGAACGATATAGAGCTTCGGAACTTCGATTATAAGTTCCGCTATAAGTTTTTCCGCCATACGGCGCAGTTCGTGTTCCGGGGCAACCGCAACGTGGTCGATCGCTATATCTACATGGCGACTTCCGTCAGCGTAGGCGAATAAAAGAGGAAGCGTATGGCAGGCATTTATATTCATATTCCCTTCTGTAAGTCCAAGTGCAGATATTGCGACTTTACTTCCTATACGGACAAGTACGCCATTTGCGACGCCTACATGGCTTGCGTTTACCGTGAAATGCAGATGTACAAAGATCGGCTGAAAAACTACGTTTTCAATACGGTCTATTTTGGCGGCGGTACGCCCTCCACGATCGACCCCAAGTTCATTTACGGCGCGTTGAAGGAAGCCAAAAAATGCTTCCGCATTGCGCCCGATGCGGAAATCACCATTGAGATGAATCCGGGCACGGTGACCAAGGATAAGATAGAATACTATAAAAAAATAGGCATCAACCGCTTTTCGGTCGGTTTGCAGACGGGCGTCGACGCACAGCTGTTCAATCTGGGCAGAATCCACCGCGCGCAGGATTTTGCGAGCTGCGCTTCCTACCTGCGCGGCACGAATTTCAGTGCGGACGTCATGATCGGCTTACAGGATCAGACGGCGGAAGACGTACAAAAGACGATAGAGTTTGCAGTCGGATGCGGCGCAAGCCACGTTTCCATGTATGCGCTCACCCCCGAAGACGGTACGCCCATGTATACCGACTATTTAAACGGACTATTGCCCGACGGCGACGAAACGGCGGAAATGTACGAGGCAGGCTATCAGAAACTCAAAGAGCTCGGTTTTACGAGGTATGAAGTTTCCAATTTTTCAAAGAAAGGCAAGGAGAGCCGACACAATATCAATTACTGGAAGCGGGGCGAGTATATCGGATTCGGCGTGGATGCGTCTTCCTTTATAGACGATATGCGTTTTACCAACACCAAGGACATGGACGAATATACGAAGTGCATCATATCGGGGCATTTGCCCGTCGTCTTTTCCGAACGGATCGGGGCGGAAAAAGCCCGTTTTGAATTTATCATGCTCGGACTCAGAATGGCTTGCGGCATCAACCTTAATGAATACGCCGCTAAATTCGGCGGAGACTTCGAGTCCGACTTTCAAGAGGCGATTGCCAAAAATCGGGATTATCTCGTTTTTGAAGGCGGCAACGTGCGCATTCGGGACGAATATCTTTACGTGCAGAATACGATTCTGATGGACTTTTTGGAATACGAAGAGGACGAGGAAGAGTAGCCCGAACGGGGCGTTGCAGGGCGTGCAATCCGACGTAAAAAAGGTGCGATTTTAACGCCCCTATACGCAACGAAAAAATCACCGACAAAATAAAGCGGTACGCTTGTTTTTGCGGTGATTTGCTGCATATGGGAGCAAGCCTTCCGAAAATTTTTTTACAGCCGTGTCCCGAACCGAAAATCGTCTTGCGGGGGATTTTCCGTTCGGGTAGCCTGTTTTTGCAGGTTTTTGCAAGGCGGGGCGCAAAATCGGATCGCTTTGAATTACGGCGGGAGGTTATTCCCGCGTGGCTAAGATTTTTCCGTCCGCGGCGTCAAAAAGCAGTGCGTAAACGCCGCCGTTTCTGTCAATAATCCCTACGTAATAATAACAGCCGTCGTCGTAAAGCAGGCGCACGTATATTTCGCCTCGGAATACGTTCTTTTCTTTGAGCGAGTCGATTCGTTCGGCTTCCGCCCGTTCTAAAAATCCGAGTATTTCCCGATAGGAAAGAACGCTTTCCTCCTTTACGCTTTCGCAAACGATCTCGTGCGCCGTTTTGCCCTCGAGCACGGTGCAGGTTAAGGAACGCACGTCCGTAAAATCCATCGGAAGGGTCAGGTTAAAGTTGTTCTTTTGTGCGGAATAGGAAAATTCGCCCTCGTAAAGCGTTCCGTTTACCGTGGCGGAAAGCGTATAGGTAGCGGTATTGTCCGGGGCGGTCAACGTAAATTCGGCTAAGCGGTTGATTTCGGCTTTGATGCCGTCGGCAAGGTAGGGGCTTTCCTTTTCGGTAAAGTAAACGGTCAAAAGGTAGCCGTCCTTGGAGCCCGTCAGAATATCGAGCCGATTTTCGGAAACGTAATCCAAAAGCGAAAATTCGGAACCGCATCCGCAAAAGAAAGACAAAAAAAGGAAAACGGAGACAAATAAACAGAAAAATCGTTTCATATCCATATCTTATTACAAAAATGCATAAAAATATGCATAAAAATTTTCTCAATTCGATTGCATTTCCCCAAAAAATATGATACAATAAAAATATTATATATGGCGAATATTACCTGAAATATTTGCATCGTTATGGAGCAGCCGAGACGGTCTATATCCGATTGGAACTTGTGTATAAAAAGAAAAAACAATTATCAAAGGAGATCACCAATGAGCAAAATTGTAAAAGAAGGGCTTACATTTGACGATGTATTGCTCATTCCGCAGGCGTCTGACGTTTTACCCAACCAGGTCAGTCTGGAAACGAAACTGACGGACGATATTCATCTGAATATTCCGCTCATCAGCGCCGCAATGGATACCGTAACCGAAAGCAAAATGGCGATTGCCATGGCAAGAGAAGGCGGTTTGGGTATCATTCATAAGAACATGAGCATTGAAGAGCAGGCTTCTCAGGTAGATAAAGTAAAGAGAAGCGAACACGGCGTCATTACCGATCCGTTCTTCCTTTCCCCCGATAATTCTGTTCGGGAAGCGGTTTCCTTGATGGAAAAATACCGCATCAGCGGCGTTCCCATTACGAGGGCGGGCAAGCTCGTCGGCATCATCACCAACCGCGATCTTCGCTTTGAATCCAACTACGATCAGCCGATCGATAACGTCATGACGAAGAACGGCCTCGTTACGGCGCCCGTCGGTACGTCCTTGGAAGAAGCGCAGAAGATCCTCGGCGCGCACAGAATCGAAAAACTGCCCATCGTGGATTCCGAAGGGTATCTCAAGGGCTTGATCACGATCAAAGATATAGAAAAGGCGGAAAAATACCCCAATTCCGCCAGGGATAAGAACGGCAGACTCATCGTCGGTGCGGCAGTCGGTACGGCGGCCAATACGATGGAAAGAATCGCCGCTTTGGTTGCCGCCAGAGTCGATATCATCACCATCGATACGGCGCACGGGCATTCCAAGGGCGTTATCGACCACGTTGCCAAGGTCAAGGCAAAGTATCCCGATCTCCCCGTAATTGCAGGTAACGTATGTACGGCGGAAGCCACCAAGGCGCTCATCGAAGCAGGGGCGGACGTCGTGAAAGTCGGTATCGGTCCCGGTTCCATTTGTACAACCCGTATCGTAGCCGGCATCGGTATGCCGCAGCTCACTGCCGTATTGGATTGTGCGGAAATGGCGGAAAAACTGGGCAAGAGAGTCATTGCGGACGGCGGTATCAAGTACAGCGGCGATATCGTAAAGGCGCTCGGCGCAGGCGCGTCCGCGGCAATGATGGGTTCCATGTTTGCAGGTACGCTGGAAAGCCCCGGCGAAATCGAACTCTATCAGGGCAGAAGCTTCAAGGTATACAGAGGTATGGGTTCCATGGCGGCTATGGCGGCAGGCAGTAAGGACAGATACTTCCAGGAATCGACCAAGGACGACAGAAAGCTCGTTCCCGAGGGTGTAGAAGGACGTGTGCCTTACAGGGGAAGCGTTTCCGAAATCGTATTCCAGATTTTAGGCGGTCTTCGTTCGGGTATGGGTTATACCGGTATGCACAACATCGAAGAATTGCGCCACAATGCGCAGTTCGTCAAGATGACCAACGCCAGCCTGATCGAGAGCCATCCCCACGATATTTCCATTACCAAGGAAGCTCCCAATTACAGTTCCAGACAATAAAAAAGCGAGGTTGAATAGAAAATATGGCAAAGCATCAGAAAGTATTAGTGCTTGACTTTGGCGGGCAGTACAACCAGTTGATCGCCCGCAGAGTGCGCGAACTCAACGTATTCTGCGATTTGAAAAGCAGCGATATGACGGCAGACGACGTCCGTGCTTACGACCCGATCGGTATTATCTTTACGGGCGGGCCGAACAGCGTGTATGAACCGGATGCGCCCCGCATTGACCCGGAAATTTTAAAACTCGGTATTCCCGTTTTAGGTATATGTTACGGTTGCCAGCTCATCGCCTTCACCATGGGCGGCAAGGTAGAACACGCCCCCACGAGCGAATACGGCAAAAGCGACCTCGTTACTCTGCAGGATAGCTTGCTGACCGAAGACGTTCCCGCAGAGAGCGTATGCTGGATGAGCCATACGGATTACGTTGCGGATTTACCCGAAGGCTTCCGTTCCGTGGCGCATACCGCAGTCTGCCCTACGGCGGCATTTGAAAATGCGGAAAAGCGCATTTACGGCATTCAGTTCCATCCGGAAGTCAAGCATACGCAGTTCGGTATGACGTTCTTAAAGAACTTCCTCTACAACGTATGCCATGCGGCAGGGGACTGGACGATGAGCAACTTCCTTGCGGAACAGGTAGAATCCATCCGCAAGAGAGTGGGAAGCGGCAAAGTGCTTTGCGCCATGAGCGGCGGCGTGGACTCTGCGGTTGCGGCAACGCTTTTGCACAGAGCCGTCGGCGATCAGCTTACCTGCGTATTCGTAGATCACGGTCTTTTGCGCAAATACGAATCCGACGAAGTCGTTTCCGTATTCCGTGACAGACTCGGCATGAACCTCATTCGCGCGGACGCAAGCGAAAGATTCTTGACAAAGCTGGAAGGCGTTTCCGACCCCGAAAAGAAGAGAAAGATCATCGGCGAAGAATTTATCCGCGTATTTGAAGCGGAAGCCAAGAAGATCGGTGCGGTCGATTACCTCGTGCAGGGCACGATCTATCCCGACGTCATCGAGAGCGGTAAAGGCAAGTCCGACGTCATCAAGAGCCATCACAACGTAGGCGGCCTCCCTGACGTAGTAGACTTTAAGGAAATTATCGAGCCGCTTCGGGATCTTTTCAAGGACGAAGTGCGCCGCCTCGGTTTTGAACTCGGTCTGGACAGAAAGATCGTCATGCGCCAGCCGTTCCCCGGTCCCGGATTGGCAATCCGTATCATGGGCGCCGTTACGAGAGAGAAGTTGGAAACGTTGCGGGACGCCGACTTCATTCTGCGGGACGAAATTGCAAAAGCCGGTCTCGACGAACAGATCTGGCAGTATTTTGCAGTCATTACGAACAGCCCCACGGTCGGCGTTATGGGGGATCACAGAACGTACGAAAACGTAATTGCGCTCCGTGCCGTAACTTCCGTAGACGCCATGACGGCAGACTGGGCAAGAATCCCTTACGACGTGCTGGAAAAGATCAGTATTCGTATCATCAACGAAGTCAAACACGCAAACCGCATCGTTTACGACATCACTTCCAAACCCCCCGCAACCATCGAATGGGAATAATCCTTGGCGAACGGGAATAGTTTCGGGCGGATTTTACGACCTGTGGAAGCCGTCCGGAATCGAAGCAGTCGGAAAGTAGAGTATGCATAACAAGTTCGGCATTCTGCCGGGCTTGTTTTTGCATTTTTTTAGTTAAATTATTCCGTTTTCTCTTTTTCGGCAAGCGTTGTGTACGCTTTGAAAATCTTCTGAAAAAGATTGCGGAGTCGATAACGGGAGCGAATATAAACTTGTCATGTTTTTTTTGACAAATATCCTGAAAGTAGGACATTTTTTTGGATTTACGTGCTTTTTTGGTTGCAAATGCTTTTACGCTATGGTATAATGAGAATCGAAAAGGATAAAGCCTACGGGACGACTTTTCAAAAAAACGTTTCATAAAAAAATCATTGAAAAACAGGAAGAAGAAAACATGGTTATTACAATAGTGTGCGACGTTCTGGGTGCGGAAAATAACGGTACTACGATTACCGCAAAAAGACTGATTGACAATTTGCGTGCAAGAGGGCATCGGGTAAAGGTAGTTTCCCCTATGAAGGTGGAAGGCGACCCCGATTATTTTACTACGGATCTCCGTCATTTCGGACCCTTCGATTCCTATATCCGCGTGAAGAACGGCGTGGAACTGGCAAAGCCCGATAAAGAAATGCTTTACAATGCAATTCAGGGCAGCGACGTGGTACATATTCTGTTGCCCTTTAAAATGGGCATCGCGGCGGAAAAAGTTGCGGCGGAGTTGGGCGTACCTACCACCAGCGCGTGCCACTGCCAGGCGGAGAATATTACAGCACACGTAAAAATGCAGAATTTTGAACCGCTGAATAATTATATTTATCATAGATTTTACAGACGTTTTTATAAGCGACAGCGCTTTATCCATTGCCCTACGCAGTTTATCGCCAACGAATTGAAGCGCAACGGATACGGAATGGATCTTCGCGTTATTTCCAACGGCGTTGCGCCGCAGTATCATAAAAACGACGCCGTCAAGCCGGAAGCGTTAAAGGATAAATTCTGTATTCTGACGGTCGGCAGACTCGCCAACGAAAAGCGGCACGATCTGTTGATTGACGCAATCAAGCTTTCCAAATACGAAAAGGACATTCAGCTCATCATTGCCGGCATGGGGCCTTTGCAGAAGCAAACGGAAAAACGGGCGGAGGGTTTGACCAATCCGCCGATGATAGGTTATCACGATAAGTCGGAACTCGTGGATATCATGAACTATTCCGATTTGTACGTCCATCCTGCCGATATCGAAATCGAAGCGATCGCTTGTCTGGAAGCTTTGACCTGCGGTATGGTTCCGATTATTTCCGACAGCAAAAAGAGCGCAACCAATCATTTTGCGTTGCACGAATGCAATCTGTTCAAAGCGGGGGACCCTGCCGACCTTGCCAAAAAGATCGATTACATGATCGAACACCCGGCAGAAAAGGCTGCTTTGCAAGCGGAATACGAGGAATATTCCAAACAGTTCCGGATTGCCTATTGCATCGACATGATGGAAAAGATGTTCCGGGACGCTATCGAAGATTATAAAAACAATCCGCCCGTAAAGAATCAGGAAGAATAAAAAGTCCAAAAGAATAAAGAGCCAAAAAAGAATTGCTTTTTGCAATTCTTTTTTGTTACAGCTATAATTTTTAGGTATTTTTCGTCGATTTTATCACAAACCGATATTTTCTTTTCATAATCCCGTTGCGTTTTTCGTATAAGTATGCTATAATAATTAGAAAAGCTTTTTAATATCAAAATCGGTGATTCAGGGGAAAAATGGCTACTATACAGGAATTGCAAAAAAAATTAGATCCGCATAAAGAGCCGGATAAACAATTTTATCTGGATTTTCTGGATGAGGATAAACAACTGAATATAGAAAAGGAACACCTTGCCGATCTGTTGACTATGCTCAAACTCTGGCATATCAATCCCATCAAAAAACAAATCAACGCCCACGAAACGTTTATCAAGGACGCCAACTTTGGGGAAAATGCGGGCAAAGAATATCCGCAGGTGTTACGGGCGACGGCGGAAATCAAAGCGCTGAAAGAGAGGATAGAGGAATTCCGATGCTTTTTCGATGAGCCGTATTTTGCCAGAATGGACCTTGTAGACGATAAGGAGGGCTACAATAGCTATTATATAGGCAAGCGCGGGGATATCCATCTGGAAATCGTAGATTGGCGCGCACCGCTTGCCAGAAAATACTATCAGAAGAGCCAGATCAATTTTAAAATCGGGGAATACGATTATAAATTGATATTGCGCCGTGCCTTCCGCACGCGGATGGGAGCGCTCGAAAATATGAAAAACGAGTATCTCAATCTCAAGGACTTCCTTTCCAAGGAAGAGATCGGCGGCAGGGACGACAGCATCATCTTTGACCCGTACCTGCGGGAAATATTGGCGGAAAAAAAGGAACAACCCGAAATTACGGATATCATAGAAACGATTCAGGAAAAGCAATACGAAGTCATCGTCCGCCCGGAACGGGAAAATCTCGTTTTGCAGGGGTGCGCAGGCAGCGGAAAGACGATGGTGCTTTTGCATAGGTTAAGCTTTTTGATGTACAATAACGACGGCATCAAGCCGAGGGATATTCTGGCGCTTACGCCGAGCGATTCCTTTAACGATTTTATGAACGAGCTTGCTACCGTTCTGGAACTGGAAAAGGTGCAGACGACCACGATTTCCGACTACTTTTTGCGCGTACTGCGCAACGAAGGAATCGATATCCGCGCCCGCATCGATTTTACGCAGACGGAAGCCAAGCCGTACCTTGCCTATATCTATTCGCGGCAGTTCGTTCGGGATATAGACGCATTCGTGCGGAAAACCTTTACCGGTATTTACGATATGTTCGCTTCCGAGGAAAGTCGGGAGTATATTCAGGATATCGTAAGCGACGCAAAGACGCAAGCCGACCACTACGAATATATCCGCAACGCTTCCGCCCGGGTGCGCAGAGCGATTATGGGCGAAATTAAGGAAAAGGCCGACGGCGGCATTTTTTACACCAAACCTTTCCGTGAGCTGATGAGCAGTGCGGAATGCGTGCGGGAGTTTTTAGCCTTTGACCCGGAATCGGGCAAAATGAAAAACAGTCGCAGTTTTTATAAATTGCTCTTTCACTTCCGCAAAGGACTGCGCATGATCGTCCGCCACGGAGAGGGCATCATTTCCGACGCGCTGAACGATCTGGAAACGCTGAAAACCACGGTTCAGAAAGAAATCGAAGATCTGGTGCGCTACAAGATCTACGTGGAGGGGGAGGAGCGGTTCACTTATCCGGATCGGATTGAACGCAGAAAGCAGCTCGTTGCGGAAATAGAGACCTGTCAGGAAAAGGTAAGAAAAATAGGGGATTCCTTTGTACGGGAGACGGAACTATCGGAAATTTTGGAAGGGAACGCCGATTATGCCGCTTTGGGCGGTGCGGAGTCCACTTTGCAGCTTTCCCGCTTCTTCTATCGGGAGCTCGTCCGCAAAACCAAGCGTAAGTACGGCATGGAATCCCCCATGATGTACAAAAGCGACGCCTACGCCATTGCGCTCATACTTTCCCGCTTGGGAACGAATCTTTCCCCGGCGCATTCCTTTGTGTTCATAGACGAAGGGCAGGATATCTCCGCCAACGAATACGATCTTTTGCACTATATCAATCGGGAGGCGACGTTCAATATCTTTGGCGATCTGGCGCAGAACATGACGGATTTTCGGGGTATTTCCGATTGGAGCGAATGCGGTGAAAATTTACGGTATTACACGCTCAATCAAAACTACCGCAATACCAACGAAATCGTGCAATTCGTTTCGGAACGGTTGACGGTGGATATGTTGCCGATCGGTTTTTCCGGTTCGGAAGTGGAAAAGATTTCCCCAAGGGAAATTACCGCCTTTTTCCGATCGAAAAAGGGTTTGAAGGCGGTGATCACTTCGGAAGAATCTTTGGAAAAATACAGGCTGAAATCCTATCATGCGGTGCGGGAAACGGGTAAGATAGATAAAAAGAAGATCAATATTCTGACCGCATTCGAAGCGAAGGGGCTGGAATTTTCCGCAGTTGCGGTAGTGGACGAAGGAATGTCCGAACACGAACGGTATATCGCCTATACCCGTGCGTTGAAGGATCTGGCGGTTGTTACGGGAAGAAAAAAATAAGGAGAAAAAACATGGAAGAAATTTTACGGGCGGAACATTTAAGAAAGACTTTTAAAATTTCCGCAAAACAGAGAAAGATTGAAAGAACGGAAGAACGCTGTAAGGTAGCCGTAAACGACGTGTCCTTTTCGGCTTACCGAGGCGAAGTTTTCGGGTTGCTCGGCCCCAACGGCGCAGGGAAAACGACTACGCTCCGCATTTTATCCACGCTCATCGGGGCGGATAGCGGAGACGCAATCGTTTGCGGCTGTTCCGTTCGCAAACAGCCGGAAGAGGTGCGCAAACATATCGGATTTATGACGAGCGAATTGAAGTTGGAATCCTTTTTTACGCCGTCGTACCTGTTTGATTTTTTCAGCGAACTGCACGGCGTACCCAAGGAAAAAGCCATGCAACGCAAGCAGGAACTCTTCCGAAAATTCGGCATCGACCGCTTTGCGGAAGTCAAGGTGGGGGATCTGTCCACGGGTATGAAGCAGAAGGCTTCCTTAGTCATTTCCATCGTGCAGGACCCCGAGCTCATCATCTTTGACGAACCGACGAACGGCTTGGACGTTCTGACGGCAAAAGTCGTAACGGACTTTTTAATCGAATTGAAGAATATGGGCAAGAGCATCATTCTTTCCACGCACATTTTCTCCTTGGCGGAAAAGATATGCGATCGGATCGGCATCATCGTGGACGGCAACATGATCAAGGAAGATACGCTTGCCGCCATCACGGAGAAGCGTTCTTTGGAAGAAGAATTTTTTGCTCTGTATGCGCAGATCAAAGGGGAAAACTTATGAAGAGCATAGCGATTATCATCAAAAAAGAATTACGTCGGTTTTTTACGGACAGAAGATTGCTGATTTCCGTATTTATGCCCGGCATTATGATCTATTTACTGTATTCCCTGATCGGGAACTTCCTCTTTTCCACGCCGCAAAGTCAGGAGTACAAAATAGCGGTGCAAAACCCGTCTGCAACCTTTCAGACGGTGTTGGACGGCTATATGCAATCCGAGGAGGTCAAAGATACATACTCTTTGACGGTGATAGAAAGCGACGGGCAGGCGGAAGAAAAGAAAAAGGAATTGGAAAATAAGGAGCTCGACCTGCTGGTGATTTTCTCTGCGGATTTTGACGAAAAGCTGGCGCTGTATATGCAGGGCGTAAAGCCGGAACAGCTCCCGGTAATGCAGGTTTACTATAACGCATTGGAGCAGTCTTCCCAATCCATCTATACCATCGTAACGACTTTATACGATGCAATGGAATCTTCTCTGGCGAACGTATTTGAAGTAGCGGGCGGCAACGTTGCCACGGAAAGCGACGGGTTTGCCTATATGCTCTCCACCATTCTGCCCATGTTGATCATGGTATTCCTGTTCCAGGGTAGTATGATGATGACGCCCGAATCCATCGCCGGGGAAAAGGAGCGGGGCACGTTTGCCACCATGCTGGTAACGCCCGTCAGCCGCAGCGCCATCGCCGTCGGAAAAATCATTGCGCTGTCGCTCGTGGCGTCTTTGAGCGGGCTGAGCAGCTTCCTCGGGGTGATTTTCTCCCTTCCGAAAATGGCGGGTATGTCCATGTCCGGGTTGAATATAGCGTACGGGTTCGGGGATTATCTTTTGCTCTTTGCCAATATCATCGTTCTGGAAATGCTGTTCGTGGCGCTGGTTTCCGTTATCTCCGCCTATGCGCACTCCATCAAAGAGGCTACCGCTTACTCCACGGTTTTAATGATCGTAGTCATGCTCGTGGGAATGGTTTCCATGGTCGGCACGCTTCCTTCCGCACTGTGGGTCTATTTTATCCCCGTATTCAACGCCGTGGTCGTCATCAATCAGATCGTAACCTTCTCCGTGAGCGCACTGGGCGTAGCGTTGACGATCGTTGCCAACCTCGTCTGCGTGGCTTTGCTGGTACTTTTGTTGGCAAAAATGTTCAATAACGAGAATATCATATTCGGTAAATAAGCGAAACGCTTGCGCATTTTCCGCATTTCGTGTATAATGGAAACAGAATACACGAAAGAGGAAACTCACTATGCGCCTGCTCCCGAAAAAGTTATGGAATATCCGTCCGCTCGTAATAGCGGCATTATGCCTTGTTTTCGGGATAGCGTTGTCCTATCAGGTCTTTATCAGGAGCAGTACGTATTGGGTACTGCTCTTTTGCGTGCCCGTCGTCCTGTTTTTCATTGCGGACGTATTATGGCGTAAGCCTAAAATCGTCTGCGCCGTTTTGCTGGCGGTGGCGATGGTCGCCTTTTTTCTGGTCGGGTTTTTTGCTTTTTATGCCCGTGTGGAAAGTTATACAAAAGCAACGCTCTTTCCGGACGGGGAATATTCCGTACAGGCAAAGGTCGCAGATAAAGGCACGACGGAAAGCCGCTATTATTGGGTGCTTTCCGAATTGACCTTGGACGGGGAAGAAGCGGAAGGCAAAATGTATGCGTACACGAGCGACAAAAAGGCGTGGGATCAGATTCGCACGGGCGACGTCGTTTTCGATCGGTTGGCGGTATCTTCGCAGAAACGGGATCTGTACACTTACGGAAAGTTCCAAACCTTCCTGTTGCAAAACGATATCCACTATTACGCAACGGCGGAAGATATCCGTGTGACGGAGCATAAAGCCGACGTGTTTTCGGATATCGGAAATTTAATTTACGATCGGATATTCCAGGGCATGGAATCGGACGTAGCTTCCGTTGCCTATGCTTTAACCGTCGGCGATACGCAGTTTATGGACGAAGGCGAATTGCAAAATATGCGTTACGGAGGCATTGCGCATATTTTTGCCGTTTCCGGTCTGCATATCGGCGTCGTTTATGCGGTCGTGGCGTGGCTCTTTCGTAAAATGGGGATGCTTCCGCAGTTTGCGGAGCTTCCTGCCGGCGTGGCGGCGTTTTTGTATGCGGGCGTGTGCGGATTCAGACCTTCGGGCGTGCGCGTGCTGGTCATGTGTTTCGTGCGGATGCTCGCCGTATTTCTGCATGAAAAATACGACCGCTTGAATGCGCTTGCCGCCGCCGTCGTCGTTTTGCTGCTCCTCGATCCCGTCCATCTCTTTGCGGTCGGGTTTCAGTTATCCGTGCTGGCGGTTCTGGGTATGACGCTTCTGGCGGATCAAATCGCACGGGTTTTGCCTTCCAAAAGAAATTGGCAACAAAAGTTTGGGCAAATGCTTGCCGTTTCCTTATCCGCACAGCTCGGGATGCTCCCCGTATTGCTGGATAGCTTCGGGTATTTTTCCGTGGCGGGGTTGTTGCTCAATTTAATCGTCCTGCCCGTAATTTCGGTCGTTTTGCCCGTTTTGCTCGGTACGTGCGTGTGCGCCTGTGTGTTGCCTGCCTTTTCCCGCATCTTTTTCCTGTTCCCCGAATGGGCGTTACGGGGGATTCTCGCCTTCGTCGGACTGGCGGACTATTCCGCTTTTTTGCTAAAGGGCATTGTGTTCGGCGGCTGGTTCCTTTTATGGATGGTTTTACTATGGTTCGCTTCCGATTTTACCGACCTTGGCAAAAAGCAAAAGGCGATCGTGTCGGGGGTGCTTGCGTTGATATTGGTAGCGGGGATGGCTTTGCAACGGGTGGAATTGCCGTATTCGGCAAAGGTGGAAATGAGTGCCAACGCGTACTATACGCAAATGGTTTACTTCCGCACGGAAGATTGCAATTTTCTCGTACTGGCTTCCGGCTATTCGGAAGCGTTGACGGAATCCCTCACCCGTTCGCAGATACCGGATTTTGTGTTGGTACTGGGGCAAAACGAGCGGGCTTTACAGCTGCAGCAAAAATGGAACGTTCCTTTTTATCAAAGCAGCTTAATTTCGGAGGGGTGTTTCGAGCCCGTTTCGTACGTGCGGAAAGGGCAAGTTACCGCCTATTTCATCACGGCAAAAACGGTCAGGTGCAAAATCGGGGAGCGGAATATTTCCGTATCGGCGGACGGAGAAGTCCCGTTGGAAACGGATCTGCTCATAGGTAACGGATTTGGCGGAACGGAGGCAGAGTACGTGGCGTCCTTTGGAAAAACGGAAAAAGTTCCTTCCGTTTATGGGCAGGGGAACTTGATTTTTTACGTCAGAAATGGTATAATCATACCGAAGTAACACAAGGCTCGGATTTTATTATGAAGTATACGCAATTGAAACAGGATATAACGCAGGGCGCAAGACCGATTTATTTATTGGAAGGGGAAGAAAGTTATTTCCGCACGCAGGGCGAATTGCAGATTCGTAACGCCTTTGTAACGATGCCCGAACTCAACTTTACGGCATTTGCAGGGGAAGATCTGCGCGCTTCCGCCATTTCGGAGCTGGTAGGCGCATGGAACGAGTATCCCTTTCTGAGCGAAAAAAGGGTTGTGTGCGTTCGGGAATTTTACCCCACGGAAAAGGAATACGAAACGTACTTGAAAAAATACTTTGAATCGCCTGCGGATACGGGAATTTTAGTCATCGTAAACGGGAAAAAGGCGGAAAAGACGAGGGCGGATCTTACCAAAAAGCCCAACGTTACGGTGATAGATTGCCGCAAAGCGGACGAAGAACAGATTGAAAAATGGATTTTTTTAACCTGCAAACGTGCAAAGGTGAATATTTCGCAATCGGCTTGCTCGCTCATGGCGGCATTCTGCGTATGCGATATGTCCCGCATTGCCCTGGAGACGGAGAAATTGATCGCGTACGCCGGGGAAGGCGGCTCCATAGACGAAAAAATCGTGGAAGAAGTGGTGTATAAGGATGCGGAATATAAGATTTATGAAATGACCGGCGCGCTCGCCGTCCGTCGGTTCGATCGCTTTGCGGAAATTTTACAGGATTTGCAGACGAAGGGCTACGACGAAGTCGCCGTGATTTCCTTTCTCTGTTCCTATTTTAAAAATCTGTACGAAATTTCTCTTCTTACGGGCACGAATGAGGAAGTGGGCAAGGCGTTGGGCATGAAGGAATACCCCGTAAAAA
Organism: uncultured Clostridia bacterium; assembly: GCA_945833955.1. GTDB lineage: Bacteria > Bacillota > Clostridia > Christensenellales > Borkfalkiaceae > CAMAGA01. Next base: position 164 of record CAMAGA010000025.1, on the reverse strand, counting down.
AGAGCAGGGAGCAGATCCGCACCTTCGGAGCGGAAAGGGTACGGGAATGGTATCTTGCCTTGTTCGATCTGATTTCCGATATCAAGAGCGGCAGACGTACGCCCGAAGGTGCGTTGGAGCAAACGATTGCTAAAATTTTTTTAAAATCTGATTAAAATACTTTA
>CAMAGA010000024.1 GCA_945833955.1 uncultured Clostridia bacterium | reverse complement strand
GGAACGGAAGTCAACGAGCAACGAGCCGATATGCTCGCCCTGTAAAAAACCGACGAGCTCCGATGCGATCCTTTCCACGGAGATATTGGCAAGCAACGACTGATACTTGCGCATGGCGGCGGCGGTATGCTCTTCTATCCGAAATCCGAATCGGGCGGCAAAGCGCAGGGCGCGCAGAATGCGCAGGGCGTCCTCCTGCATACGCTCGTCGGCAACTCCGACGGCGCGGATAATTTTATTTTGAATATCCGCCCGCCCGAAAAACGGGTCCAGCCATTCCCAGCCGTAGGTTGCCATGGCGTTCATCGTAAAATCCCTGCGGGAAAGGTCGAAGCCGATTTCGGAACAGAACGAAACGCAATCGGGGTGTCGCCCGTCGGAATAGGCGCCGTCCTTTCGGTACGTCGTAATTTCAAACGGGGTATGTTCGCAAACCACGGTCACCGTGCCGTGCCGCATACCCGTCTTTAACACCGTATAATCGCAAAAGACCGCCTCCGTCTGCTCGGGCAGAGCGGAAGTGCAGATATCGTAATCCTTGGGAACTTTCCCCATCACCATATCCCGCACGCATCCGCCCACAAGATATGCGGTAAACCCGCTCTCCCAAAGTCGGGCGCAAAGTGCCTCTGCAATTTTTTGCTCTCTTACCTTATCCATAACCGACCTCTCCCCTATTGCGTTATATACTTTTTGATTTACACACTTTTCCGCGCGTTTATCGGCGGATAGAAAAAAACCTACCGTTTACGGGCAAACAATGCTTTGCCGAAAACACCATACGGGAAATACCCTATCGGAAAACACCTTACTGAAAATATCCTACCCTGTGAACACCCTACCGAGAAAACATCCTACCGAAAAATATTCCATCGGAAAGCTTCCTGCCGATAACCACCCTACCGGAAAACACCCTACTGAAAACACTTTACAGAAAAACACTGCCGAATGATTCGGCAGTGTTGAAAGTGCAAAATTCAATCACGATTAGTTCTTCTTGCGAAGATCCATGATAGAGAAGCCGCTTACAGATTCTTCATCCTTGTATTCGGTCATTTCATCCGGGTTCTTGTTGCCTCTGGACTTTCTCTGCTTAGGTTCTTTTGCTTCGTCGTCCTGCTTTTCTGCGGGCTTACGGGAAGTAACCTTCTTAACCTCAGGCTCCGGAGCCAGCGCCTTGATGGAAAGCGTAAGCTTCTTTTCTGCTGCGTCGAGCTTGAGAATCTTAGCGTCTACTTCGTCATCCTTGTGCAGAACGCTCTGCGGATCTGCAAGCCATTCGTGAGAAATCTGGGAAACGTGTACGAGACCGTCTACACCCTTCATAACTTCGATGAATGCGCCAAAGGGGGTGAGTCTTGCAACTTTACCGTGAATCACGTCGCCAACGTTGTAGTTCATTGCCAGAACTTCCCAAGGCTGCGGGGGCTGGGGCTGCAGTTCCTTATAGCTGATGGAGACCTTCTTTGCTTCGCGGTCTACCTTCATAACCTTGAATTCATACTTTTTGCCGATTTCCAGAACGTCGGTAACGTTCTTAACCTTGTTCCATGCCAGGTCGGAAATGTGTGCAAGGCAATCAAAACCGCCAACGGATACGAACGCGCCGAAGTCTCTGCCGCTCTTATCCTTGCCGACTCTCTTAACTTCGCCTTCTACGATGTCGCCTTCCTGAATCATGTTGAAGAATTCAGCTTCCTTAGCGGCCTTAGCTTCTTCTCTTGCTTTCTTTTCCGCTTCGAGGATAACGCGCTGAGAAGCGATGATTTCCTTCTTGTATTCGCCTCTCTTGATTTCCATGCACTTTAAGCGGAGCTTTTTGCCTACCTGCTTTTCAAGATCCTTTACGTAGCCGGAACGGATTTCCTTAGCGGGTACGAATACCTGATAGGAACCCAACTTAGCGGTCAGGCCACCCTTATTGAAGCCTTCGCAAGTAACTTCAAATTCGTTGCCGGCTTCGATATCTGCAATCTTTTCAGCTTCTTCTTTCGCAAGTCTGATTTCCTTTTCGGAAAGCTTGATAGGGTTGGTGGCAATAACGACGAGATTGATCTTTTCGTTGTTTGCAGCCTTTTCCGCATACGCTTCTTTGCTGTAAACTTCGCAATCCACTGCGTCTTTATCCACGAAGATTTCTTTCTTCGTGAAATGCCCGGAGAGCATAACCTGCAGACCGTTTTCATCTGCAGAAGAGATCGTAGCTTCTACGATCTGACCCTTGCGGAGCTTTGCATTTGCTTCGTCCATGCCTTTTACGACATCTTCCATGGAACTCATGTTCATTTCTTCTTTTTCTTCCATATAAAAACCTCCTGAGTTTGCAAACTCGGGGTCGATGCCCCCATGACAACACCTATTTTCTTTAGATTTTTTGTTTCATCCGGGTCCAAATCGTCGAGCTTCTCCACGAAAAAGACCGTTTGACAGTGTTTTCTGCAGATTTCATAGAGCTTCTGGGTATTACTGCTATTCCGTCCGCCAATCACGATCATCCCGTCAGAATTACGGGATAGTGCCTCTGCCTCTGTTTGCCTACCTTTAGTAGTATAGCATAACGTTTTATAAATTGCAACTGTTTTTTGGTATATTATTTGTATATTTGCAATAATTTTTTCCGCTTTTTCTTCCGAAAAGGTCGTCTGGCATACGAGGGCGCACTCCTTTTCCGTCTCCGGGGGGATATCCGCCTCCTTTTCGATGACCGTATAGGAAGAGGAACACCAGCCGACAATGCCCTTTACCTCCGGGTGATTCCGGTTGCCCAGAATAAGCACGTGCTTGCCCGCCGCCGACTCCCTTTCCACCACGGAGTGAATCTTTGCCACAAAGGGGCAGGTGCAGTCCACGATGTTTATGGAATGCGCTTTGCAGTAAGCATACCACGCCTTTGCCATGCCGTGGGATCGGACGAGCATTCTCGCCCCGTCCGGCACGTCCTCCGGGCTATCCACCGTAACGATGCCCCGCTCCGCAATTTTTTGTACGACCGTGGGATTGTGAATGATCTCCCCGAATACGTACGTCCCTGCGGGGTCGATTTTCATCGCCGTATCCACGGCACGCTGTACGCCGTTGCAAAATCCGTTATACTTCGTAACCGTAATTTCGGGCATCACTTCTTCTTTTTCGCCTCTTTCGCCGCAAGTTTTGCCTGCTTTTTCGCCTTTTTGGCTTCTGTCTTCGCCTGCTTTTTCGCTGCTTTGGCGGCTATCTTTGCCTGCTTTTTCGCTGCTTCCTGCGCAAAATAGTCTCTGCGGAGGGCAAGCATTCTTTCGCGCAGTTTATTGTCCGCTTCCGCATAGTCCTCCGCCTTCATGCGTTTGCCGTAATACTCGGTAAACTCAAACGGTTCGCCCACGATGATCTTCGTCATGCGGAAGGCTTTCGGCTTCCGATCGATCATAAAGGGATAGATGGGCACCTTTGCCTTGATTGCAAACATGGTTGCGCCGCTCATAAAGGGCAGCATTTCCGCATCCGTTTTATTGCGCGTGCCTTCCGGAAAGAGCGATATCTGTTCCCCGTTCTTTAAGTACTTTAACGAATCCATGACGGAACGCACGTCGTTTGCGCCGCGATCCACGCAGATTGTCTCGCACCGATCCAACCAAAAACGCATGAATGCGGAATTCCGCAATTCCTTTTTATAGAGATAATGCAGATTCTGATCCGTCATTTTGGCAGGGAAAATAATATCCATGATCGTATAATGATTGCCGACCCAGATACAAGCGCCCTGCGGCTTCGGCTGTTTATTGATATACTTAAACGGGAAGATCAACCGATACAGCGGCGGAATCAGCCACCGCAAAAAAGGATAGGGATTTTTATGCTTTTTTGCCTTTTTCTCTTTGGCGGGCTTTTTGTTGCCCTTCTTTTCGGGCACGGCGGCGCTGTTCGTATCTGTTTCCACGGCTACCTTCGTTTCGGGTACGCTCTTCGTTTCGGGCACGGTTTCGTCCTTTTGGGCGCTTTCGGCGGCAAGTTCTCTCTTTTCTTCGTTTTCCATAGTTGTGATTTCCTTATTTATTGAATTTGGTCGATGATGAAAGACAGAACTTCTTCTATGCTTTTATCCGAAGTATCCACCAAAACTGCGTCCTTTGCCCGAACCAGCGGCGAAAATTCCCGCGTTTCGTCCTGTCTGTCCCTTTGTACGATTTCCGCGTGCAACTTTTCAAAATCCACGCTTTCCCCACGGGCAAGCAGCTCGTCGTATCTGCGCTTGGCGCGAACCTTGCTGTCCGCCGTAACGAAAAACTTATAGGGAGCGTCCGGCAGAACGGTGGAACCGATATCCCGCCCGTCCAGCACGCACTCCATGCTGCCTGCAACTTTCCGTTGCATTTCCACCATCTTTTCCCGGACTTCCCGAACGGCAGAAACGGAAGAAGCAATCATGGACACTTCGTTTTTGCGGATATCGGAAGATACGTCCTTGCCGCTAAGGAAGGTATGCTGCGTGCCGTCGATATAGCGGATGGAAAGGTCTATATCGGATACGCACTCTGCAACCTTGGCGCTGTCCTTAGGGTCCACGCCGCACTGCAACACGCGCAGGGCGCACGCACGGTACATGGCGCCCGTATCCAGATACAGGATATTAAAGTATTGCGCAAGCGCCTTTGCCACCGTACTCTTGCCGCTGCCGGCAGGTCCGTCCAGCGCAATGACGATCTTGGGATTGAGATCCGTGCGCAGACCGCTTGCGCCTTCCAGATAAACGTGGCGCGCGTACGTCTTTTTATCCACGATCATGAGTACCCGAATGCACATACGGAGCGAGCCCTCGATTTCCGGCTCCTGCATGGAAAAGAGTGCGGGCTTGCAAAAACCTGCGTCTCTCGCCGCCCTTGCCGGATAGTACGAGCGTATATCCGAGGTATTGGAAAAGAGTATATACGCAATATCCCGCATCTGCAATCGGTTTTGTTCCTGCATTTTGCAAAGCAACTTTTTCACTCCGCACCGAACCGCCTCCGGCGTATCTTCGGTTACGGTGATAGCCCCTCTGATTGGCGTTGTCATACATTTTCTCCTTATATCTATATAATATTTATATTCTGCGTCTGTTCTTTGGTGGCATTCCGTTTTCCGCCGCATTTCGGGCGGTACGCTATTCCGCCGCATTTCGGGCGGTACGCTATTCTGCCGCCGCTTGGTTTGCGATACGACTATTTCGCCATTTTTTGCGGTACGGCTATTCTGCCGCCGCATTCGTGCCCGCGGTGTACCCCGTGGCGAAGGCGATTTGCAGATTGAACCCGCCCGTGTAGGCGTCCACGTCCAGCACTTCGCCGCAGAAATACAGACCTTTCCTTTTGGTCGACTCCATGGAAGCGGCAGACACGCCCTTTAAATCCACGCCGCCGCTCGTGACGATCGCCTCTTCAAAGCCCCGCAAAGAGGTCGGTTTGAGGCGGAAACACTTTAACGTTTTGACTATTTCCGTCCGCTCCGCCTTGGTAACGGAATGCACGGCTTTTTCCATAGGTACGCCGCTCTTTTTCAGGACGGGCGCAATCAACGCCTGCGGCAAAAGGTCCTTCATGGCGTTGAAAACCTGCTTGTTTTTGTATAGCTCGAAGTCCCGCAGGACCCGACTTTCCAGTGTGGCAAAATCGAGTGCAGGCTTTAGGTCGATATGCGCTTCCGTTTTGCCGACTACTTCGGGAGAAAGCAATGCGGAAGCGGAAAGCACCAGCGGACCGGAAATGCCGTAATGCGTAAAGAGCATTTCCCCGAATCCCGAATACAGCACTTTGCCGTCCGCCCGACAAACGGACAGGGCGACGTTTTTTAAGGATAACCCCTGCAACGCTTTACAGCAAGCGTCGGCTACGTTGAGCCCCACGAGCGACGGCCGCAAGGCGGTTACGGACATATCCGCTTCCTTGGCAAAGCGGTAGCCGTCCCCGGTAGAACCCGTGGACGGGTAGGAAAGCCCGCCCGTGGCAACGATCACGGCGTCGGCTTCGTAGTAACCCTTTGCCGTAGCTACGCCTTTTACGCAGTCGCCGTCGTAGTCGATCCTTTGCACTTCTTCCTGCAAGCGAATAGTTACGCCTGCGCCGCGGCAGTACCTTTCCAGCGTTGCCGTAACGTCGCTCGCATGGTCGGAAAAGGGAAAGACGCGGTTTCCCCGTTCCGTCTTGGTTGCCAAGCCGCCCGCTTCCATAAAGGAGATCGTCTTTTCCGGCGGAAACCGATAGATGCTCCCCTTTAAAAACTTTGCGCCGTGCACGACGTTCTGCAAAAAGGTTTCCGCATCGCAACGATTGGTAAAATTGCACCTGCCCTTGCCGGTGATGTATATCTTTTTGCCCAGTTTTTCATTCTTTTCCAGCAAAGTTACCTCTGCTCCCTTTTGGGCGGCAAAATACGCAGACGTCAACCCTGCCGCTCCGCCGCCGATAACGATAATTCTCTTCATGATGACTCCGCTTTCTTCCGCCGATAACCGAACGTTATCTGCCTCCGAACGACACCGCCACGGTACACCGCAACGCTATGCTACTCTGCGATACCGCTCCCTAATACCGAACGTTACCTGCCGATACCGAACGCTTCCGCAACGCTACGCCGCCATGGTACGCCGCCATGGTACGCCGCAACGCTATGTTACTCTGCGATACCGCCCCGATACCGAACGTTACCTGCCGATACCGAACGTTATCTGCCACCGAACGACACCGCCACGGTACGCCGCAACGCAACGCTACTCTGCGATACCGCCCCGATACCGAATGACAAGAAACCGAAAGAGCAAAAACCTTGCCCTTTCGGTTTTAAGCATTCCGTAAAAATTACACGGGATATACTTTATTGGGACCCTTTGCAAGATCGGAATCTATTCCCTTTTTCTGCGCTTTGCGCCACTTGAAGTAATTGGTTGCAACTTCGGGGAAGAGCGCATAGGAAAGAACGTCTTCTTCCTGTTCGTAGAGGCCCATTTCCTTTACGGCGGCGGTGAGCTTTTCATATTCGGGTTCGAGCAGGTCTGCAGGACGGCAGGTAATGACTTCTTCGCCGTTCTTCGTGCATTCCGCCAAAATTTCCGGATTGAGCTCGGCGGGCAACTTGCCGTATTTGCCGAGGTAGATATCCTTCATCTGCGCCGTAATCGTCTTATATCTGCCGCGAAGCACGTTCCATACCGCCTGCGTGCCGACGATCTGGCTGGAAGGCGTTACGAGGGGAGGATAGCCGCAGTCCTTACGAACGACGGGAACTTCCGCAAGGCACTCCATGAGCTTTCCTTCCTGCCCGGCGTCCTTGAGCTGTTTGATCAGGTTGGACAGCATACCGCCGGGAACCTGGTAAAGGAGCGTATTGACGTCTACGGAAAGAACTTTGGGATTGAGGAAGCCGTCCTTTTTGAGGCGTTCCGCAACGCCCTTGAAGTGCTGTACGATGGGCAGTAGTTTGTTGATGTCTATACCCGTATCGTAAGGCGTGCCTGCAAGCGTGGCAACCAAAGGTTCGGTTGCGGGGTTCGCCGTGCCGTTACCCAAGGGGGAGAGCGCGCAGTCCACGATGTCCACACCCGCCATAATTGCCATCATATTGGTCATATCGCCCGTACCCGTGGTGTTGTGCGTGTGCAGGTGGATCTTCGTTTCGGGACGAAGTACCTTTTTCAATTCGGATACAAGCTCATATGCGGTGAACGGCAACAACAGGTTTGCCATATCCTTGATGCAGATATTGTCCGCACCGTTATTCTCGAGCTGTTTTGCAAGGTTTACGAAGTACTCCGTGGTATGCACGGGGCTGGTCGTGTAGGAAATAGCCGCTTCGCAAATGCCGCCGTATTTTTTGATTGCGCGCATACTCGTTTCCAGGTTACGGGGGTCGTTCAATGCGTCGAACACACGAACGACGCCTACGCCGTTTTCAATGGACTTTTCCACGAACTTTTCCACGATGTCGTCCGCATAGTGGCGGTAGCCGAGCAGATTCTGCCCGCGAAGGAGCATCTGAATGGGCGTCTTTTTGAGGTGGGATTTCAAAATGCGCAATCTTTCCCAAGGATCTTCGTTCAGGAAGCGAAGACAGGAGTCAAACGTAGCGCCGCCCCATGCTTCCAACGAATAATAGCCGACCTCGTCCAGCTGATCCAAAACGGGAATCATCTCTTCCGTCTTCATTCTGGTTGCGGCTTGCGACTGATGCGCGTCCCGCAAAATTGTTTCCGTAATTAAAACCTTTTTAGGTTGAACTTCTGCCATAATAATATCTCCTGTCTTTTATCCGAAGAACGCCAGCAGTGCGCCTGCCGCGATAGCCGAACCGATGACGCCGGCAACGTTCGGGCCCATGGCGTGCATCAGCAAGTGATTGTTTTTATCGTACCGTCTGCCCATGTCTTCCGATACGCGCGCCGCCATAGGTACGGCGGATACGCCTGCGGAACCGATGAGCGGGTTGATGGAATTGCCGCCCGAAAGCTTATTCATGATCTTGGCAACCAAGATACCGCCGATGGTGCCGGCAAGGAATGCGAATACGCCGAGTACGATGATCGCAAGCGTGTTGACGGTGAGGAAGATTTCCGCCTTTGCCTTGCAACCGACCGCAATACCGAGGAAGATGGTGATCGTGTTCATCAAGCCGTTCTGCGCCTGGTTGGACAGTCTGTCTACCATGCCCGATTCCTTCATGAGGTTACCCAGCATGAGCATACCGAGCAGAGGAATCGCATCGGGGAGCAACAAACCGACGACGAGCGTAACGATGAGCGGGAACAAAACTTTTTCCAGCTTGGAAACGGTACGCAACTGCTTCATGCGGATGACCTTTTCCTTTTTGGAAACGAAGAGCCGCATCATCGGCTTTTGCAGGAAGGGAATCAAAGCCATGTACGAGTACGCCGCAATGGCAATAACGGGCAAGAGATCCGGTGCCAGTTTGGAGGAAAGGTAAATTGCCGTAGGTCCGTCCGCACCGCCGATGATGGCGATAGCCGCCGCCTGCGCGCCGGTGAACCCGAACAGCGCCGCACCGACGAGCACGATGAAGATACCGAGCTGTGCGCCTGCGCCCATCAGCATGGACTTGGGGTTGGCGATGAGCGGGCCGAAGTCCGTCATGGCGCCGATGCCGAGGAAGATGAGCGGCGGGTAAATGACGTTCTGTACCCCGTAGTAGAGATACCACATGAGCCCGGGATTTTGCACCGCTTCGTAAGAATCGTCGATGAACGCCTGCAACGTTGCGGTATCGAGTACCATATGCAGGGAAACGTTCATGTTCATAAAGTCGCCGTAAGCCATCTGGGCAAGCAGGCTGTTATCCGCTATGCCGGCTTGGAAGGCTTCGAGGTCGGTGGCGTAATAGACGATATTATCCTGTACCTGGAACACGTAATAGAGCGCGCCTTCCGCACTCTGGTATACGTTATAGCCCTGTTCGGTCAGGTCGTACCCGTGCGTACCCCAGACGACGGCTTCCGCCCCGGGGATATTGATGATGAACATACCGAACGCGATGGGAAGGAGCAGGAGCGGCTCCGCACCTTTGACGATTGCAAGGTAGAAGAGAACGAACGAAATGAGCAACATCACGTAGTTCTGCCACGTACCGTTTACAAACCCCATCGAATTCCAGAGGTTCTCAAACATCCCCCCTATATCAATGAGTAAATTGGAGAACATACGAAACCTCTCAGCCGATTACCGCAAGCACGTCCCCGGTCTGGACGTTTGCACCCTTGGCTACCGCAAAGGAAACTTTGCCGTCGCAGGTAGCGGTGATTTCGTTATCCATCTTCATGGCTTCGAGAACCATGACGGGCTGATCCTTCTTTACGCTTGCGCCTTCCGCAACCAGAAGATTTTTAATGAGCCCGGGGAAGGGAGAGGTGATCTTTTCGCCTGCGCCGATCGCCTTGGGTGCGGCTTTGGGCGCTTCTGCCTTGGGTGCGGCAGTTGCGGCTGCGGGTGCGGCGGAAACTTCTGCGTTGTCTGCCTTGAGTACTTCTACGCTGACGTTGAACTGTTTACCGTTTACGGTAACGAGCAAATCCATATTTTTAACCATGATATTATTCTCCTGTTTTGTGATTTAATTGAATCTTCTGATTTTACGAATGACGAATTCGCATTTTGCACGGTCTTCCCCTTGGGCAAGCACCGCCGTGACCGCCGCCATGATTGCGGCATACTCCTCTTCCGTGACTGCGTCCGTTGCTTCGTCCAAAGACGCCGTGTCGGAAGCGGTCTCCGTTTTTTGCGCTTTCTTTGCCGCTCTCTTTGCTTTGAGTGCGGCAATCGGGTGGAAGCTTCCGCCCGTCCTCTTCATGATCGCCCCGAATACATATAAAATGACGATCAGAATAGCAATGCCGAGAAAGACGATTCCGAACCCGATCAGGGCGTAGAGCAATACTTCCCATCCGAGTTGCTCCGTCATAACGAGCAAATTATTGATCATGTTACCCCTCCTTGCTTAACGGACAAGCATTTGCAGGGCTGCCACTACGTAGGGCTTTACGAACTGCGGTTCTATAATCGTATCCACGTAACCGCCCTTTGCCGCATTGAAGGGATCGGAATTTTCTTCCGAGTACTTTTCCACCAGGTCTTCCGTGCCGTTGTTTGCGCCGGAAAGCTCGATTTCCGCCCCGGCTTCCGCCCCGAAGAGCGCCACCTTGGCATTGGCAAAAGCAATCGTCATATCGAATCCTGCGGATTTTGCCGCAAACAGCGTGTAGCCCAAGCCGATTGCCGCCTTGCTTACCACGGAAATTCTGCCGTTTTCCAGCGTGTCGAAAATGGAGAGGTACTCTGCGATCTGCTTAAAGACGAGGCTGTTGTTCACGCAGGTATCCGCCTTGATGCCGCCGTTGTTGGCAAACACCACGTAGGGCAGGTCGTAACAGGACGCAAATTCCGCAAAGTCCCGCACCTTCTTGACCATGGTCGCCGTCAGTTCCACCAGTTCGCTTCCGTCAAAGATTACGGCAGCTACGGAATAACCGCCGATTCTGCCCAGCACGCATTTTGCGGCGGGGGAATACCCTGCTCCGACTTCTACCGCCGTGCCTTGATCAAAAACCTGCATGAGGTTTTCCGTCGTAACGGCTTGGTTCAGCTCTGCAATCGTCTGATTGCCGTCTTCCCCGTCCGTCTGCCTCGTTGCAAGCAGTTCGGAAACGGCAACGACCTTTTCCCGTACTTCCGCCACGGAAGAAACGGTAAAGGTAGCTAAATTGGTTCTATCGAGCGCGTGTGCGCCGGCTACGTCCTTAGCGGGCAGATTTTTATTGCTCTTTGCCGCAATGACGAGCGGGCTCGTAGCCGCTACCGCCGCGTCCGGCATAAAGAAGTTGAAGTCCGCAATGCCGCAAAGCAAGGCAAGCTGCCCGTACACGTTGCCGTCCGCAATCACAAACTGGGGCACAGAGCCTTTCAGGGCGGTGGCACGCATCAACAGTTTTGCCATGCCTTCCAAAACCTGCACGCCTTCGTCCACGCGGACGCCGTCGGAATGCAGAATATACAGCACGGGCGTACCGTTCTTTTCCGCAACGTCCAGCGTTTTGCACGTCTTTTCACACGCGGCAAGGGACACGCCGCCGTTCATCACGGCGTAATTTTGCGCTACGACGTAAAAAGGGAAGCCTTCTACCGTTGCATAGCCCGTTACTACGCCTTCGCCCTCTGCGTCTGCGCCGTAATATTCGCTACGGGAAAAGCTGTATGCGGAAAGCTCGACGAAGCTGTTTTCGTCGATTATATCCGCAATCTTCTTGCGAATACCGCTACCCGCTTCCTTCAATTTTTCACTGCGAGATTGCAGTAAATGCATCTTATTCATATAAACCTCCGTATGATTTATCAAAAATGAAAACTATACCGAATATTATTATACTATCATTCTGTCCAAAATGCAAGGGTACGGAAAGCTTTTTTTCAATTTTCACAAATTTTTTCTCCTTTCCTGTTGTGTAAAAGCAGAAAATGATATAAGCGATAAAAATCTTTCCATTTTCCGCCATAAAGTTTACTCTATACCCCTCGTTTTGCCATGGAACGCTTGCTTATTTTTTGGATTTATGCTACAATGGTGGAAAAACCGATAAAAAGATTGCGGAGCGCATTATGAAAAAACTCGTTCTGATAGACGGCAACAGCCTTCTGAACCGTGCCTTTTACGCCACTACCCTGTTTACCACCAAAGCCGGATTCCCCACCAACGGCATCCTCGGCTTTACCAAATTACTTTTAAATATCGTAGCCGACAAAAAACCCGAATATATGATCGTCACGTTCGACGTGCACGCCCCCACCTTCCGCAAGGAAATGTGCGACTCCTACAAGGCAAACCGCAAGGGGATGCCGGAAGAGCTCGCAATGCAGATGCCCGTTTTAAAGAACCTTTTAAATGCCATGCGTATCCGCATCGTGGAAAAGGCAGGTTACGAAGCGGACGACCTCATCGGCACGCTCTCCGCTTCTTTCCCCGTCCACTCCTATATCTATACGGGCGATCGGGACTCCTACCAGCTCGTCGGGCAAAATGCGACCGTCTGCTTCACCCGCAAGGGCGTGAGCGATATTTTAGAGCTGACGAGCGAAAACTTTTCCGAAGAGACCAACTTAGCCGACCCTTCCAAAGTCATCGACCTCAAAGCCCTGATGGGCGATAAGTCGGACAATATCCCCGGCGTGCCCGGCATCGGAGAAAAGACCGCCTACTCCCTTTTGGAACAATTCGGCGATCTCGACGGCATCTACGCCCACCTTTCCGAGCTGAAAGGCGCAACGGTGCGAAAATTGGAAGAAGGAAAAGAAAGCGCCTATCTTTCCAAAACGCTTGCCACCATCGTGCGCAACGTGCCCTTGGAAGTGGACCTTGAAGACTGCCGCGTCTTTACGCCCTTCCCGGCGGCGGCTCGCTCCATCCTTGCCGAGCTGGAAATGAAGACGCTCCTTGCCCTGCCCGTCTTTGCGCAGGAAGAAGAGTCTGCCGCCCCCGCCGAAGCCGAAAAGCCGCAACGGATTACCCGCATTTTGCAAGGGAACGTAGAGGAAGCATACGAGCTGTATCGGCAATGCAACGCCGTTGCCGTGTACTTCGGCAAATCGCTCGATTTCTCCTTCTCTTTCCCGGATACTGCCGATCGGGCGGAGATGCACTTCCCCATTCGGGAAAACCTGATCGACCCGGGGTTCGATATGGAAACTTTGTTCCCCCTGCTGCAAACTATCGTCGGCGGCAACAAGACGGTCTATTTTTACGACTCCAAAAAGTTCCGCCATTTCCTTTCGGAAAACGGCGTGGAAATGACCTGCCCTTTGGAAGATCTGAGCCTTTTAAAATATATAGCGGATTATTCCGATCGGGAAGAATCCCTGCCCTTTTTAACGGAATACTACAACCTGCCCAAAGATACGCTTGCGGACAATATCTTTGCCCTCTTTTACGCCCTGCAAAGCCGGATGCCCGAAGCGGAGGAAAGGCTGTATCGGGAAGTGGAGCTCCCCCTCTCCTCTATATTATACGGCATGGAACAAACGGGCGTCCTCGTGGATATGCCCGTATTGGAAGAACTCGGCAAAAAATACGAAGCGGAAATTGCGGAGCTGACGGAAAGAATCCGGACGATTGCAGGCGAAAAGTTCAACGTGCGCTCCCCGCAACAGCTCGGCGTCATCCTCTTTGAAAAATTAAAGCTCCAATATCCGGGCAAAGCCAAAAACGGCAAATACTCCACCGCACAGGACGTTCTGGAAAAGGTAGAGGATTTTACGGGCATCGTTCCCCTCATTTTGCGGCATCGGCAGCTCTCCAAACTCTCCTCCACCTATATCGACGGCTTAAAAAACCTGATTTCCCCCGACGGCAGAGTGCATACCACGTACAATCAGAGCGTCACCTCCACGGGCAGACTTTCCAGCGCCAACCCGAATATGCAGAATATCCCCGTGCGGGACGAAGAAGGACGGGAACTGCGCAAACTGTTCGTTGCGCCCGAAGGGCACGTGTTCGTGGACGCCGACTATTCCCAGATCGAACTTCGGCTGCTGGCGCATTTTTCCGAATGCCCGGAGCTCGTGCAGGCATTCCGCCGCGGCGAAGATATCCACGCTTCCACCGCCGCCAGCGTGTTCGGAGTAGAACTTGACGAGGTTACGCCTGCCATGCGCCGCATGGCAAAGGCGGTCAACTTCGGCATCATCTACGGCATCAGCGAATACGGGCTTTCCGAAAATTTAAAGATTCCCGTCAAAGAAGCCAAGGCGTACATCGACCACTATTTCCAACTGTACCCGGCGGTAAAAAATTACATGAACGCCAACGTGGACTTTGCCAAAGCCAACGGCTACGCAACGTCGCTCCTCGGCAGAAAGCGAGTGATTACGGATTTAAAATCCTCCAATTATATGGTTCGTATGCGCGGCGAGCGGGAAGCCATGAATATGCCCCTGCAAGGCACCAGTGCGGACATCATCAAAATCGCCATGATTCGGGTGCAGGAACGGTTGCAAAAGGAAGGTCTGTCCTCTGCAATCGTCTTGCAGGTACACGACGAGCTCATCCTCGATTGCCCCGTAGAAGAAGCGGAAAAGGCAAAAGCTCTCTTATGCGAGGAAATGGAAAATGCGGTCACGCTTTCCGTGCCGCTCACCGTCAGCGCCACCATGGCGAAAAACTGGTACGAGGCAAAATAACCGTGAAAAAGATAGCCATTACCGGCGGCATCGGCAGCGGAAAGAGCACGGTTGCCGCTATCATCGCAAAAGAAACGTCCTTCCCCGTCTTTTCCGCCGATCGGGTATACGCGGAACTTGTGGAAGACCCCGAGTTTTTACAGGGGCTTTGCCGTGCGCTCTCTTGCAACGTGCTGACCCCCGAAGGCAAACTGGACCGCCAAAAACTTTCCCGCCTCACCTTCGGAAATTCCGAGCTTCGACAAAACCTGAATGCGTATACCCACCCTGCCGTCATGGATCAGCTCGATCGGCTGATGGAAGAAAGCAAAAGCCCCGTCGCCTATGCGGAAGTCCCCCTGCTCTTTGAAGGCGGTTTCGATTCTCGCTTCCACGAAGTCATCGTCGTCTTTCGGGACAGGGAAGCAAGAATCCGTGCCGTCATGGCAAGGAGCGGACTTACCCGAGCGCAGGTAACCGAGCGGATGGATGCCCAATTTAACTATGATAATCTCCGCCGAAATGAATATACTGTAATAGAGAATAACGGAAACCTCGATTCTTTGCGCTCCGCCGTTCTTGCAGTCATTCATGAAAAATAAAGTTCTTTCCTATCTTATTGCCATTTCTATTATCATTTTGACGTTTACGGTTTCTTTTTATGCCGTGCAAACGGTTTTGCTGTACCCCACCCCCTATCGGGATACGGTTCTTCCCCTTTGCACGGAGTACAAAGTGGAGCCTGCCCTGTGCTACGCCGTCATCAAGGCGGAAAGCGGCTTCCGCGTAAAGGCGGAAAGCTCCGCAGGCGCAAAGGGACTCATGCAGATTATGCCCGCTACCGCAGAATTCATCGCAAACCAATTGGAAGCGGGCGGCAGTAAAGCAGGCGATAGTTTGGATAATAATAACGTAACTAACTACGACTTATTCGATGCGGAAACGAATATCCGCTTCGGCATATTTTATTTATCTTATCTTTCCACGCGGTTTTCTACGCAAAGAGAGATTCTTGCCGCATACAACGCAGGGGAAGGCACGGTCAGAAGGTGGCTGCAATCGGCGGAATACAGCGCC
>CAMAGA010000023.1 GCA_945833955.1 uncultured Clostridia bacterium | reverse complement strand
GGTGCATATACAAAATAGCGGAAGTCTGGCTCACGTTGAGGCTGTTGTTCAAAAACTCTTCCGCCGTGGAGAGCATCTCTTCGTCTTCAAAAATTCGCTTTGCCGACTCCCCTACGGTGTCTTCCCAATACTCCCGCAATTTCACCTCGGAAATATCTTCCAGCATCCGAACGAGCAAAAACTCTTTATAGGAATGCACTTTGCCCTTGCCTTCAAAGAGGCGCATCATCCGCACGGCGGAAGCCGCCTGCTGATAGGAAGTAGATACGTCGTAAAAATTATTGACGACTCCGCCCACGCCGATAAAGGCTTCCACGCCCAATTCTTCTAAAATGGATTGCTCCCAGAATTCGCCGTACTCCACGCCGCTGCGCAAATCGCCCTCTTCGTCGGCATATTTGACGATGGCGCAGGAGTTCTCGTCCATGCGCACTACGGATTCCATACCGCCGGAAATACCGCGCGCAATCAGGTCCGCAATTTCCTTGGCGTGCTTTTCGGAAGAAATGACCAGAACGTAACAGGGGGCGTCCGCCATGGCAAACTTCGTCATGAACTTATGCGTTCTGGCGGCGCTGGCATCCCCCAAAAGGATACTCCTTAAAAAGTCCTGCCGGGAAAGCCCCGCATCCTTGGAAACGTATTCTTCCAGCATATGGGAAAGCAAAAAGGCGTAATTTTGCTCCGTTTCCCCAACGCCGTCCAATGCGCCGATATATTCCCCGCCCTTAAAGATAAAGCGGAAACAGGTGCGATTCTGCGCCGTATCGCAAAACACGTTTTCCGGATCGCAAGCAGCCGCGTCCATTGCGGCAAGATCCCCGTTAAAATCCGACTTTGCCGACACGGAAATCTGCACCTTCATTTTTTCCTTTACGGAATTGACTAATTTTTTCAGTTCCTGTTCCATAGTATCCCCCGTCCAATCCGATTCAAACGATTGTACGCATTTTATTATACATCTTCCGAATTAAAATTTCAATCGTTTTCGGCAATTTGCACAAAAAAAAGCAAAGCTTTCAGAGAAAAAAAGAAATCTTTTTCTTCCGTTTTTGTAAATTTTGCGTTTTCAAATTTACTTTTTTATAAAAATGTGTTATAATCATACGGGAATAGAAAACAACGAGGTGCAACATGGCTATCTATACCAAAGACGTGAAAAATAAATTGATTGCTTCCATGCGGGAAAGTATAGAACTGCTCGGCAACGAAGTCCTTTGTAAAGTGCGTTCCGATAAATTCGTTTCCGGGAAGTATATTACGGCGGACACGCTTTCCACGCAGACGTTACGCTTCCTTTACCGCATTCTTTTTATATGTTTTGTACAATCGCATACGGAGCTTGGCTATAACCTTTGCGGCAAAGCCGATTTTTTATACGAAACCGCCGAGGATAAAGAGGAATACTATTACTCCGCAAAACTTTTGCAACTGTTCGATAAAATCTACTACGGCAGTACGGAAGCTTTGGGCGAAATCACGGCATTCACCACCCAGATATTCGACCCCGAACTGACCGATCTTTTAAACGGCTGCCTCATTCCGAATGCCGTCATGCGCCGCATTATCGACCGCATGACGAAAGACGACAAAGGGAAAGCCATAGACTATGCGGCGCTCTCCTTAAACCGCATCGGGGAGATTTACGAAAGTTTATTGAATTACCAGGGCTTGATTACTTCCGAAGAGCTGTACTGCGTGCGCCGCCCCGGAGAAACGGAAATCTACTTTATCCCCGAATCGGAAAAATCGGAGTACACCGAGGAAGAACTCATTCGGGACGAAAACGGCTATAAAAAGATACCGGCATGGCGGTTCGTGTATCGGCTTGCCGGGCAGGAGAGGGAAAAATCCGCTTCCTTCTACACGCCCGAATCCTTGACGAGTTCCCTCGTGCGTTACGCTTTGAAGGAACTGCTCCGCAACAAAAAGGCGGAGGACGTGCTTTCCGTAACGCTCTGCGAACCGGCTATGGGCAGCGCGGCGTTTTTGAACGAAGCCATTGACCAATTAGCAAGGGCCTACATTGCAAAGAGCGGCGAACCCGAATCCAAACTTGCCTACGTCAAAACGTATATTGCGGAAAACAACGTTTACGGCATCGACCTCAACCCCATGGCTGTGGAAGTAGCGTCCGTCTCGCTCGGGCTCAATACCTTACGATACGGCAAACCCTCCTGGTTTACGGGGAAATTGCTTTGCGGCGATTCCATCGTCGGCGCAAGGCGAAGCGTTTTCCGCACCGAGGACTTACTCTCCGGCAAATACGTTTCCGTTACGCCCAACCGCATTCTGCCCCGCCGCAACCGCTCCGTAAAAAAGCAGGTATACTCCTTTTTGGTCGGCAACCCGGCTATGGCAAACGTAGGGGACGCCGACGTGCGCCGCTATGCGGAAAAGGATTACTCCCTGTTTAAGGTCTGGAACAAAGCTTTCCATGCCCCCTACGAGGAATACGAAGTGGAAATACTGCTTCGGCTTTCCGCCGTGATAGACGAGCTTTGGCAGCGGCAATACGAAATCCTGAAAAAGATCAAAAAGCAGCTTGCGGAAAGTTCCTCCGCCAAGGAAAAGGAATATCTGTATAAAAAATTCTACCTGACGGAAGAAATGCAGAACGCCGGCCCCTATGCACGGCTGAAATTTGCCATGGACTATTGGTGCGCGCTATGGTTCTGGCCGATAGACAAAGCCGAACTGTTGCCGGACAGAAACCGCTTCCTTTTGGATATGTCCTTGATTTTAGAGGGGAACATGAGCACCCTCAACAGCGAAAATTCCAATGCGGAACAGCTCACCATCTTCCCCTCCGCCATGGAAAAGACGGTGAACGCCGTGTACGAAACTTACAGGGATATGCCTGCCGTGGATATAGACACGCTTTGCAACGTCAATCCCCGTTTGCGCATCGTTCGGGAAGTATCGAGCCGCTGTCGGTTCTTCCACTGGGAATTGGAATATACCGACATCTTCCGCGATAAGGGCGGCTTTGATCTGATTTTGGGCAATCCGCCGTGGATCAAGGTGGTCTGGAGCGAAAGGGACAGTCTTTCCAAGTTCCGCCCGCTCTTTGCCGTCAAAAATTATTCCGCTTCGGAAGTCACCGCCCATAAGGACGAAATGCTTGCCGACCCGACCGTGCGCAAAAATTATCTTGCCGACTTACGGGAAGTTTCCGCGCGGCAGAACTTCCTCAGCGCCGCGGAAAATTACCCCGAACTCAAAGGGCAACAAACGAATCTATACAAGTGCTTCCTGCCCAACGCCTGGAACTATACGAATCGGGACGGCTACTCCGCCTTTTTGCACCCCAACGGCGTTTACGAGGACGCCAACGGCGCACTTTTGAAAAAGTCCCTCTATCCGAGACTGCGAAAGCACTTCCGCTTTACCAACGAACTCAAACTCTTCCCGGAAGTGCATCACTGCGTCAAATTTTCCATCAATATTTACGGTAAGGAAACGGGCGATACGTTCGATATGATCGCCAATCTCTTTGCGGCTTCCACCATAGACGAATGCTACCGTTCCCGTTCGACTACCCCCGTACCCGGCATCAAAGAGAACGGAAAGTGGAATTTAAAGGGGAATCACGCCCGAATCGTTCCCGTAACGGCTTCCGATCTGCTCGTATTTGCGCAGATTTTCGGGGACAGCAACGATACGTCGGAATGTAAATTGCCTTCCTTACATTGCAAACAGTTCAAGGACGTATTGCTCCGCTTTGCGAATTCTCCCGTTACCCTTTCCCGACTGGACGGTCTGTTCTGCTCGCAGATGTGGAACGAAACGGGCGCACAAAAGGACGGCACCATCGTCCGCAAACCGAACGTTCCCGAAACGCTGCGCGGCGTAATCCTTTCCGGCCCGCATATCGGCGTAAGCGACCCGTTTTACAAGACTGCCAAAGCCGTTTGCAGATTGAACAGCGACTTCATATCCGTAGATCACAATACCCTTTCGCAAAACTTCCTGCCCCGATGCGTCTATGCGCCCAAGGACGAGGCGACGTACGAACAGCGCATCCCTTGCTCGGAGGACGGCAAACGGTATGACGAGGACTATCGGCTCGTCGCGCGCAAAATGCTCAATTTAAGCACGGCAAGAACGCTCTACTCCGCCGTCATTCCGCCCTTTGCAGGGCATACGAACGGACTCATCGGGTTCCGCTTTGCGCAAAGAAAGCAACTGGTTACCGCAAGCGGCTTGTTCGCTTCCCTGCCCTACGATTTCTTTATCCGCATTACGGGCAAAACGAACTTATACGAAGACAACGCAGGCAAGCTCCCCTTCCTCGATCATCCTCTCTACGGCGACGCCATCCGTATGCGCGCCTTGCTTTTGAACGCTTTGACTGCGGATTATGCGCCCCTCTGGTCGGATTGTTTTGCCGAAAGTTACACAAAAGACGGCTGGACCAAGTCGGACCACCGACTGCGCCCCGAAAAGTTTACAAGCTGCACGCCGATCTGGACGGCGGACGTACCGCTCCGCACCGAATACGAACGCCGACAGGCACTTTTGGAACTGGACGTACTCGTTGCACTGTCTTTGGGCATGACGCTGGACGACCTTTGCGCCGTTTACAGCACGCAGTTCCCCGTGCTTTACGAATACGAATCCGACACGTGGTACGATAAAAAAGGCAACGTAGCCTTTTCGCCCAATCGGGGCATGACGAATATACCCTTCTCCCGCGCCGAATGGGAAGTGGCCGATAAAACGCCCTACGACCTTTGCGACCGCCTTGCCGATTACGCCACGGCGTGGAACGTTTTTTGCGAACGTTTCGGGAAATAATTGCATAGAATATAGGAACGTATCCGAAAGATCCTTTCGGGTACGTTTTTTGCGAAAAAAGTTTCGCATCGGCGAACGCAGGAAAGGGGGACGTTTTCGATTGACACGCCCGATAAAATAAGATACAATACGATAATACAGCAAAAAAAAGGAGGAACCGCCATGTTGACCGCTTTGCTCGTACGCAAATTCGTAAAAAACCCCGAAGATATCCAAGACATACGCACCCGTGCCGCCTACGGCAAACTGTCCGGCATCGTATGCATCCTGTGCAATATCTTTTTATGTATCGTCAAAGCGACCATCGGCGCATTGTTCGGCTCCGTCGCCGTGGTGGCGGACGCCTTCAATAACCTTTCCGACGCCGCTTCCAACATCGTCACCATACTCGGCTTTAAACTTGCCGAACGCCCTGCCGATAAGGAACATCCCTTCGGGCACGGCCGCTACGAATACATTACGGGGTTTTCCATCGCCTTCGTCATACTGTTCGTGGGCGTGGAATTGTTCCGCAGCGGTATAGATAAAATCCTCTCCCCGGAAGGCACGCAGTTCGGCATACCGCTCATCATCGCTCTCGGCATTTCCATTCTCGTCAAGCTGTGGATGTACCTGTTCAACCGCAAACTGGGTAAAAAGATCCACTCGGACACCTTGTTTGCCACCGCCGCAGACAGCCGAAACGACATCGTTGCCACGACCGCCGTACTCCTTTCCGTCATCGTTGCGCATTTTACTTCGTTTGACCCCGACGGCTGGATGGCAATCGCCGTTTCTCTCTTTATTTTGTACGGCGGAATCTCCCTCATCCGCAGTATGATCGACCCCTTGCTCGGCAAAGCCCCCTCTTTGGAATATAGCGAAAAGATCCGAAAGTTCATATTGGAATACGACGGCGTACTCGGAACGCACGATTTGCTCGTGCACGATTACGGCCCCGGCAGAGTTTTTGCCAGCGCCCACGTGGAATTTGATTCCGAAATGTCTTTTTCCGAAGTGCATCAGATTACGGACTGCATAGAACGGGACCTGCAACAAAAGACGGGCATCCACTTGCTCATCCATGCCGACCCCGTGTTTACGTCCGGATCCGGCAATCAGAAGCTTTTCATTCACTTAAACGAAAGAATCAAAACGATCGACCCCCATCTCACCATACACGACCTGAGCCTGACGGTATGCAAAAACAGCTATACGCTGTCCTTTGACTGCGTTGCGCCGTCGGAGCTGCCGCTGACCGACGAACAACTCAAAACCAAACTTTCCGCGCTCGTCCATTCGGAATATCCCGACTATCACTGCAATATCACGATAGACCGCACTTTTGCGGCTATACCGCACTCGTAACCTTTTTTTATCCGAGCGCATTCGATATACCCCCTCTCAAAATTGCGCACTTTGGTTTTGCAGCCCCCGATGCCGCCTATGCGGCATCGGGGGCTTTGCTCGGATCTTTGGCAAGCGGCGTTGCCAAGGCGCATTTCTAAACGCAAATATAATTTTTGTTCTATACGTAAAACCTTTTTAAATGAGTTGCTTTTTTAAAAAAATCGGTATATAATAGGGTTCGATTCGGGGAAATGACGGAAAACGAAAATTTATATTGAATCCTTTATCATCCAAAGAGGTATTTTGTATATGTTTGCACTGTCAAACAATTTATTGAACGTCAACTTTAACGATTTTTACCAGATTCTTTTACCGCTCGGACTCATCCTTTTTGTCTCCAAAATGCTTGGCCTGTTCAGTAAAAAATTAGGGCTTCCGGAAGTCATCGGCATTCTGATTGCCGGGGTGCTTCTCGGCCTCATACAATATCTGCCCAATCAGGATCAATCTATCCCCACGGCTATCTTTAATGCGGACGTAAGAGAGGGATTGAACTTCCTTGCCAAGATAGGCGTCGTACTCATCATGTTCTCCACCGGTCTGGGTACGGACCTCAAACAGTTAAAGAACACGGGCGGAGCCGCCGTCGTCATCACGGTTGCGGGCGTCGCCGTTCCCATGCTCCTCGGTTTTTTGGTGGCTTTCCTGTTCGGCGCAGGGGAAAACCTGTTGCAGAATATGTTCTACGGCGTCATTTTAACGGCAACTTCCGTGGCGATTACCGTGGAAACGCTCAAGGAGATGGGCAAACTCAATTCCAAAATCGGAACAGCCATCGTCTCCGCTGCCATTTTAGACGATATCATCGGCATCGTCCTGCTTTCCTTTATAGCAGGGTTAGCCGGCGCAGGCAACGAACCCGTATGGTGGACGATTGTAAAAATCGTCATGTTCATCCTGCTCTCGATTGCTTCCGGGCTGTTGATGCGCAAGGCGTTCGCCTGGTTGGACCGACGTTGGGAAGGGCATAAGCGCATCTTTATCTTCGCTTTCGCCTTCTGCTTCATCCTTTCCTACTGTGCGGAACGGTTTTTCGGCGTCGCCGATATCACGGGCGCATTTTTTGCCGGGCTCGCCTTCTCCGGATCCCGAAGCGCCATGTCCATCGAAAAACGGGACCATACCATCAGTTATATGCTGTTTACCCCCGTATTCTTCTCCAATATCGGTATCAAAGCAGACTTTTCCACCCTGTTCAACAGCGGAAGCTTCCTGCTTTTCGGGCTTTGCTTTGTACTTGCGGGCATCGTCGGCAAATTAGTCGGTTGCGGCTTCGGGGCAAAACTCTGTAAATTTTCCAATCGGGATTCCTTCCGTGCCGGCATCGGTATGATGGCGCGGGCGGAAGTCGTTCTGGTCTGCACGGAAAAGGGTATGCAATACGGCATGATAGACTCCCGACTCGTTCCCTTTGTACTGATACTCATCATGATTACGTCCCTGCTGACGCCCATGCTTTTAAAAATGAGTTATCGGCACGATCCCGACATGGTTGCCGTAGGTACGGCTTTGAAAGATCCCAGCTTACGATAAAATAAAAAGGAGATTTGCCTTATGCGAATGCGCAGAAAACGCAACTTAGACGAACGGATAGCCGCCTGTACCAATCTGATACAAGCGGATCTTTCCGAAAAAAATATGCTCTTAGCCGATAAAATCGACCACCGCATCGACTTTGCGGCGGTCTTCGGCAACGATCATCCCGTACATCTGGAAATCGGTTGCGGCAAAGGCGGCTTTATCATGGAAATGGCAAGGCGGCACCCCGAACTCAACTTCGTTGCCATAGAAATGATCAGCAACGTACTCGTGGAACCTTGCGAAAAATCGCTTGCGGAGGGGCTTTCCAATATCGTCTACCTCAATACCCGTGCGGAATGCTTAAAGAGCTATATTCCCCCACGCAGCGTAGAAAAAATTTACCTCAACTTTTCCACGCCGCTCCCCAAAAAGGGCTATGAAAAGCAGAGGCTTACCCATCCGAGATTTCTGTCTATTTATCGGGAACTGCTCAAAGAGGGCGGCGTTGTTTCCCAAAAAACGGACGACCGATTCTTTTTTGCCTACTCCCTGGAGCAGTTCAACGGCGAAAATTGGGGGCTAAAACACATTTCCACCGATTTGCACGCCGATAACGACCCTGAAAACATCGTTACCGAACACGAAAAGCGGTTTTCCGACCAAGGGTTACCCATCTTCTATCTGGAGGCATTCATCCGATGACGGAAGAGGAGTTATTGCGAGGCAGATTTTGCGATCTGGCGGAAAAGGCATACGGCGAAAACCGTTACGTCTTTTCCGATTTTTTAAATATGGCTGAAATTTCCCTGCTCAAAAGCATAAAGGAAATTTCCTATATGCCCGTTACGCTCTTCGGCGGCGTAGAGGGTGCTGAACGCTGTATGGCAAGATTCGGCTCGGAAGCGCTGTTCGGTTATACACAGGATTTCCCCATAGCGTGCATTCTTGCCGAGCCGATCGCCCCTAAATTTTCCGATACACTGACGCATCGGGACTTTCTGGGCGCAATCCTCAACGCGGGCATCGAACGCTCCGTAATCGGGGATATCATCGTTACGGAAAATCAAGCCTATATCTTCTGCAAGGACGAACTTGCCGATTATATAGCGGAAAATCTGCAACGGGCGAAACATACCGCATTAAAGACGAGCCGCCCCGACCGCCTGCCCCAAGCGTTATACCGCACGGAAGAGCGAACGGTGCAGGTTGCCTCCCTTCGTCCGGATTGCCTCGTTGCAAAGGTATGGAATCTTTCCCGTGAGGACGCCAATTCCCTGTTTTTTACGGGCAAAGTTTTTGTAAACGGCAAAGAACTGCAAAACAACAGCGCAACCATTCAATCCAACGACCTGATTTCCGTGCGGGGATACGGAAGGTTCCGCTTTCTTTCCGCAAGCCCTACCCGCAAGGGAAAACTGAACGCCGCCATTCAATATTACGTATAAGGAGTTTTTATGAGCACACTGTATATCGTTGCAACGCCCATCGGCAACCTCGGGGACATGACGCCGAGAGCCGTAGAAGTTTTGCGTTCCGTGCAACTGATCGGCGCGGAAGATACCCGCAACACGATAAAACTATTGAACCACTTTTCCATTGCCACACCGCTCACCGCCTATCATAAATTCAACGAAAGAGAAAAGACGGAAGAACTCGTGCGGAGGATGCGGGAGGAAGATATAGACGTAGCCATCGTTACGGATGCGGGCACGCCTTGCATTTCCGACCCCGGCTGGATCATTGCAGACGCCGCCATCCAAAGCGGCATTCCCGTTTTAGCGGTTCCGGGGTGTTCCGCCGTGATCTCCGCCCTGTCCGTTTCCGGTTTTGACGTGCAGCGGTTTATGTTCCTCGGCTTTTACCCGCGGGAAAACAAGGAACAAGGCGAATTTATCCAAAGCATTCGCTCGTCGGACTCTGAAGTCTTCGTTATCTACGAATCCCCCAAGCGCCTTATAGAAACGCTGACGGACGTAGCAAAAGCCTTTCCCCGGGCAAGAATTTCCGTTTCCAACGACCTGACCAAAAAATTTGAAAAGACGGTCCGGGGCGATATCGGGGAAGTCATATCCGCACTTTCCCAAAGCGAAAAGACGGAGCTGGGGGAATACGTTGTGGTTTTGGAAGTAAAAAAGGAACAAAAACGGCAGGAAGAAGACCCTGTTTCCCCCGAAGGAATGCTCGTAGACGAACTCGTAAAGCGGGGCGGCACTTTAAAGGACGCCGTAAATCGCCTTGCGGCAACGGAAAAATTCCGCAAAAATGAATTAAAATCCGCAGCAATGCGCATAAAAGAATTATTTTCGATTTAAAACCCGAACAAATCTCTTTATTCGCCCTCAAAATCTTGACTTGCGTAGAGCGGAAATGCTATAATAATATCGGACTTTTGTCATAACAAAAAAAAGGAAAAAAACTATGGACTCTCAAAAAACAAAACGTTCTGCGCTTTCCCTGATCGCAGGCGTTTCCGCCGTCATTGCAAGCGTTATATTCTTTGTGGAATTTATTATTCTGTTTATAAATACTACCGATTATAAGCTTGCCTATGCCGAAATTTTTATTCCGCTCGTTCTTTCCGTCGTTTTAGCGGTATTCTCCTTTCTTTGGGGCGAAAAAAAGCTTTACTTCGTATTTATTCCCGTATGGATATTCTTAGTCAATCTGCTTTTGAATAACAGCGGCGTCTATACCTTAATCTGGTACGGGGTCAATATCTGGATCGAACCCGGCGTAGCGTTCAACGAACTGTTTTTAAACGGACTCTTTCTTGCTACGGAATTGGGACTTACCGTTTGCCTTATTTTCCTTGCGTGCAGAAGAAGATGGAATATTTCTTCCAGTGTATTTTTATACATACTGCTTTCCCTGTTCGTTTTTGCCTGCGTGCAAAACCTCGGTATACTCTATTACGGCTGTATCTTCTTCTTCCTTGCCGTATTACTGCTCATTTTAGAAAACGAACGCAAGCACCCGGATTTAAAACCGAAGGTCGTTGCTTCCGATCTTTCCGAATCCCCTACGCTTGACCACGGTAATATCTTTTTGCAGGACGTAGATATCCCGCTCGCCGTTATCTTAACGATCATCACGTTCGGGTTCTACGGCATCTACTTCGGCTATACCGTTATCCGCAAAATCCGATTGCTCACCAAAGGCAACCGCGAATGTTTTGGCGAACTCATATGCCTCCTGTTCGTCCCCTTTTACAGTGCCTATTGGGGATACAGCCGTTCCGAATCTTTACGCCTTGCCTTAAAAGAAAGGAATCTGCACACGCGGGAAAACTCGCAGGCGTGCCTGTTTTTGGGGTTGCTCCGTTTAAATATCGTCAATTATATCATCTTGCAGAACGAGCTCAACGCTTTTGCACGGATGTGCCTTGCAAACAAGGAAGACCCGGAATATGCAGTACCGCTTTCCGATAAACCCGCCAAGGATGAATCGTCGGAGTCCGTTGCCCCGGTCTATACCGCCATCGACCGATTGGACAAGCAGATTGAAAAGTTACGGGAACTGAAAACTTTACGCGAAGACGGCACGCTTACCGAAGACGAATATATCCGCTTAAAACGGGATTTGATTTTTAAAAAATAAACCCTGTTCCAAAAAACACTGAAAATGCAAACCGCATTTTCAGTTTTTTTTACCCTCTGTATTTTTATCACAGAAAAAACTCCCCTTCGTACGGAAGAAGAGCTTTTTCTGTTTTTAAGGAGTGTTCATTTTTTAGAGTAATCTACTTTTGTTTACTTTTGCATTATACCATGAAAATAAAAATTTGTCAATAGGATTTTTAAAAGTATAATCCGAAATTTTTCAATTCATTCAAATAAATTATAATACCGAAAATGAAATCTGCTTGTTTTTTATCCACACGGGCAAAATCGTAAAAATAAACCATAAAACGCCGATCAATCCGCCGGTGATACACATCGCCCAGAATGCCAGTACGCTCCGCAGGCAGTATTCTCGCAAAAAGAACCCGATGCCGATGAGGAGGACGGATAGTCCCGTCAAGCGCAAGGCATAACCGCGCAAGCCGAGCTTTCCGCATTTTTTGCTCACGAGCGATAAATTGGCGATTGCGCATACCGACTGGCAGAGCAGCAGTCCCAGACACATGGCATAGATGCCGATAAACCACGGCAACGCCAGCACGCAGATCATCATCAGGATTGCGCCGAGGACGTAGCCGAACAGCGTCTGTTTTTCGCACCCCAGCGAATTTAAAATACTCGTGGTGATGCCTGCAAGGCTCATGGGGAGAAGCATAGGGCTGCATATGCGGATAATACTGCCACTCTTTGCGTTGGAATACAGTACGTTGCCCACGTCTTCCCCCAGAACGGCAAACAGCGGTATCAGCAGGCAAACGAGCAACATGGTAAACCGCAGAGATTTTGCCGTTTTTTTGCGCAGGGAAACGAAATCCTTTTTATAGTAATCCCCCGAAATTTCCGGAACGGCAACCACTTCCATGGAGCCGAGCAACGTTCCGGGTATGCTTAAAACGGGCAGACTCATGCCGAACACGACGCCGTATTCGCTCATTGCCTCCGAAGCGGAAAGCCCCGTTTTTACGAGAATGGCAGGCAAGATGATTGCCATGAGCGAACCGACGATCGCTCCCCCGGCACGCATGGTCGTGATGGGCAATGCGGAGGAAATAAGCGTCTTGATGCAACCCTTCGGGCGTTGCAACCTTCCGCCCTTGCAAAAAAAGTAGATGGCTGCCGTCAAAAAGGAGACCACGTAGGAAACGGTAATTGCGAGCGCCGCCTGTTTTGCGCCGACAAAAATATCCGTACAGTTCCATGCGAAAAGGCTCCCCAACCCTGCCATGACGAATTCTTCAAACATTTCAATGGCACTGTACGGCATAAAATCCTTATTCCCCCAAAATACGCCTCGCAGCATGGCGTAAACGGAAGTAAAGGTAAAACCGGGTAACAGAATCAAAAACACGGTTTTGCACCGCTCGTCCGTAAATATAAGGTCAAGAAGGGGTCTGCAAACCGTCAATATAAGAGTTACGGGCAAACAGAAGGCAAGCGTAATCAATATTGCCCCCGTAACTGCTCCGCCGATTCGGGAATCGTTCTTTTCCGCTTTGTATTTGGTAATGATGCGGGACAGCGTGATGGGAAGCCCGCCCGTAGAAACCGTAACCAATACCCCGAATACGGAAAGGGCTATCTGATACACACCCATACCTTCCGCACCGATGTTGCGGGATAATACGATGCGATATAAAAACCCGATCAGCTTTTCCGCCACGGAAAAAGCGGTTACGAATAACGTCGTTTTATAAATTGTTTTTGCCATAATTCCATACCTTCATGCACAAATTATCCAATCGGTCAATAGTATATAGTATGAGTGAGCTTTGCCATATATCCCCACGGTTTTTACGCACGAGCAAAAATTATACCTTAGAACGAATTGCGGAAAGCGCGGGCATTCCGATTCGCTCGCTCATGGCGGCAAATCGACTGCAACATATGCCGCCGGACGGAACGCTGCTTTTGTTGCCGCCAAGCCCCTTTTTTATTTACACCGTACAGCCGGGCGAGACGAAAGCGGAAATTTTAAACCGATTTTCCGTAACGGAAGCGGAATTTGCATCCGATAACGGAAATTACCCCATCTTTCCGTTTGAAAAGCTGGTCATACGCCAAAAAAAAGATTCGGATAATCCGAACAAGTAATCCCCCATACAAAAAACCACCGTGAAAGCTAAGCCGAAGGCTTGGTCTTCACGGTGGTTTTGTTGATTTGCTTTTTTTTAGAATTATATGGTTCATGCTCAGTCTATCATGCCGAACTGCCTTGCAATCTGTACGGAAGCGGCGTGAATATTCCCCAAAAACTGATTGAGCGCCTTGTTCGTTTCCTGCGGATTCTTGTCCCGATCATCGAGGCGCAGAACCTGCACGATCATATTGAAGTTAGAATAAATTGCTTTGCACTGTGCGTCTACCGCTTTGAGCGCAGGGATATCGGAGCCTGCCTGCAAGTCGTGCATATTGGCAATAATGCGATTCATATCGGAAAGCAATTCGATATCCGCCGTTTCATACATTTTTTTGAGCGTAGCGTTCAATCCGTACAGACTCGCTATAAAATTTTCCAGCTGCTTTTCCATCTGTTTTTTCCTCCGTTGCGTTTATAATTCCACGCCGTTTTCCTGCAAAAGCTTCCGTGCGGATTCCACGCTGTCCACGCCCGTCTTGTTCTTGATCGGCGCGAATTCCCGATTTCTCTCCACTTCAAAAGGCAGGCAATCGCCCATCAGACGAATCATATCGAGTACAAGCGTCTCGAATTTGTAGGCGTTTTCCTTTTCGGGTTTGATAAAATTCCCCGTTTCATCCACATACGGAACCTTTTTACGAACGATATGCAAGGGCATTTCCTTTTCCGCCGTTTCCGACAGACGGGAAAGTGCGAATAAATAATTCAAAATGACGCCGTAACGGTAACTGTACGCCCCGTTTTCGTCTTTCGCCGTTGCCATTTCTTCCGTGAGCTCATAGTACTCGATAATGGAAGGTCTGCCGTTTTCATAGCAAAGAACCCCCACCTTTTCATGCGGATCGACTTTGACGACCGCCTTGGCACCCGAATCCGCACCGGAAAGAACGGTAGCCCCCACGAACACGGGATCCGCCATGCGTTGCAATACGTTATCCACCGCAAACACGTTCAGCCACTCCACGCCGCTACGCAAAAACTCCTCGGTAAAGCCCGCCCGCTGCATGGAACGGAACCATCCCCCGTTGCCGTTGGGGGAAAGCGCGATTCTGCCCTTCTCTTCCAAAAGCACTTTTCCGTTGAAATCTACGGCAGGCGCCATCTCCTGACGGAAGAAGCGGATCGCCGCTTTCGGATAGCCGAAGTAATCGTGTTCGGCAAAGAACGCAACCGTCTCGTCGTGGTTCTTTTCGCTCGTCATGATATACAGGGGAACTACCGACCCCACGCCTTCGGTAACTTCCTGCAGATTGCGGATGAGCCGTTCAAAGATATAGACGGGCTTGGTGATCCCGATATCGTACTTTCCTTTCGGTCCGTCCACCCCCAAACGGGTACCCTGTCCGCCGGCAAGCAATACGCAAGCCACTTTCCCTTTTTGGATGGCGTCCTTGCCGACCGCATAAAATTCCGCCTTTTGGCGTTCGATCGCTTTCAGATCGAGACCCGAAATCGGCTCGATCACGTTGCCTGCGCCGCTTAAATCCTGCGGAGCATCCATATTTTTCAAAATCGACCAGTCAATCGCTTCTATTTGCGCTAAAAGCGATTGCCTTTCCGATGCGCTCAACTCGTCGTAAAACCGCAGAATCTGCTCCTGCCCTCTTTCCGCAAGAAAAGCTCTTGCTTCTTCTATCGTCATAACTCGTCCCCCTTTCCGCTTTTTCGGTTGGAGAAAGAGGCGTGTCCGCCTCTTTGTTCCCCTCCTTACAGAGCCGATACTTCCACGTTGATCTTGGTGGAAACCCCTTCCATCAAACGAATTTCCACAACGTGCACACCAAGCGTTTTGATGGGCGTATCGAGTACGATCTTCTTTTTATCCACAGCAAAGCCCATTTCCGCCAATGCGGTTGCAATGTTCTGGGAAGTGATACTGCCGAACACCTTGCCGTTCTCCCCGCTCTTGATCTGCACGGAAACCGTTTTGTCTTTCAGATTATTGGCAAGCTCACGGCAAGCCTTGGCTTCTTCTGCTTTGTGGAATGCCGCGGCGTCCTTTTTCTGCTTCAGTTCGTTTACGCTGCCGACAGTCGCCGGATTTGCCAAGCCCTTTTTTAAAAGAAAATTCTGCGCATATCCGTCGGAGACTTCGAGAATATCTCCCTTTTTCCCCGTTCCTTTTACGTCTTGTTTTAAAATAACTTTCATGGTTTTATTCTCCTGAAATCAAACTATCATTTTTATTTTAATCAATTTGCTGTCAAAAGTCAATACCATTTTGCACTTTTTTCCCAAACTTTGGCAAAGAACAGCAAAAACCTCTTCTTCCGGTATAGTAACGCACGCACTTTTTGCGATTATCCTTCCCGAAAGACTTGCTCTTTATTTGACTTTTGCTTCCGTCCGAATTATACTATTTACCGAGGTACTCCCATGAAAACAAAAGCAAAAAGCAAAGCTTCCATAGATATGCTGAACGGACCGTTATTCAAAAAAATCATTCTGT
>CAMAGA010000022.1 GCA_945833955.1 uncultured Clostridia bacterium | reverse complement strand
AACAAAAGCTATCGGGATGCGGAAAGTATCCCGATATTTTTTTGAATCAATCTTTACAGAACGGAAAAGTATGGTATAATGATAATATATTTCAAAAAGGGCGGAAAAGAAATGAAAAAAATTTCCATTTTATTGTCAATTCTTTTGTGTTTTGCTATCGGGCTGATGGCTTTGTCCTCCTGCGGCGTCAACGATCCGACGAGCAGCGGCGATTCTTCCGTACAGCAAAGCAGTCAGAGCGATTTGAGCGAATCTTCCGAAGACCCGGGGCCGACGGAATCCCCCATAGCGGACGAGCCTTGCGAAGTGCATTCCTTTGATAAAAACGTATGCACGGTATGTGCGGCAATCAATCTGAATGCAACTATGGGTAAGGTTGCCGTGCACGATCCTTCCATCGTTTCGGCGTACGTGGACGAACACGGCATGGTCTATCCGGAAAAGGCCGAGGGGTTGCGTAAAGTCTGGTTTGTATTCGGTACGCAACTGGCGGCGGCGTATTCCTTCGACATGGAAAACTGGGCGAATTTTACGCCGATGTTCTTTGCGGAGAACAGCTTCAAAGTGGTAAAGAATACGCTTAAAATTTTTGCTACGGCTTCCCGGTGGGCGGGCTATACGAGCGGCGGCGATCTGCGCGGCAATCTTTGGGCGGCGGATCTTTTATACAATCCCGTCATGGGAAAGTGGTGTATGTACTACTCCATCAACGGGGATAAGTGGCTTTCCTGCGACGTGCTTTTAACGGCGGACGATATTACCGGTCCGTATGCCTATGCAGGTACGGCGGTATGGTCCGGTATGTCCCGCAATACCACGGGTGCCGGCAATGACGATTATTACAAGGTAACGGGCGATACCACGATTCCCGACCGCTACGGTAAATCGGGTATCTGGCACGGCAATTACGGCGTGAGCGGCATCGACCCGAACGTGTTCTTCGATGAGGACGGCGAACTTTGGCTCTTGTACGGTTCCTGGTCGGGCGGTATTTTCCTCCTGAAACTGGATAACGAGACGGGCTTGCGTGATTATGAATACGATTACGGCTATAAAGCGGAAGACTTCGCCGCAGACGGCGCCGTATGGGACGGGTCTTCCCTGCTCTTTGACCCGTATATGGGCATTCACGTGGCAGGCGGCTATTACGTTTCCGGCGAAGGTCCTTACATTGAATACATAGACGGCTATTACTATCTGTTCATGTCCTACGGGTTCTACTCTCCCGACGGCGGCTATAATATGCGTGTGTTCCGTTCCGAAAACGTGAAGGGTCCTTACGTCGATTATTCGGGCGACAGTGCGATTTTCGGTAGCTGGGAATTCAACTACGGCGATAATACCAAGACGGGCGTCAGCATCATGGCAAGCTATCAGTGGAGCTGGCAGACGGTCGGTTCGGTTGCGCAGGGGCACAATTCTGCACTGCTCGACGACGATGGTAACGCCTACATTATCTATCATACCAAGTATAACGACGGCTCCGTCGGGCATAACGTGGAAGTACATAGACTTCTGAAGACTGCCGACGGCTGGTACTTGCCTTCCGTATTTGAAAAGAGCAGTCTGGATGCAATCGTTTCCGATATCGCTACGGAAGATATCGTGGGTACTTACGGAATGATCGTACACAGCGGCATCAGCAAAAAGGGCTATGAAAATCTGGAAGTGCATACGGAAGTGCAGATTACCTTGCTTGCCGACGGCACGGTGCAGGGCGCATACACGGGAACGTGGAGCGTCAGTGAAGACTCGCAGTATATCACTTTGATACTGAACGGTCAGGAATATCACGGTGCGCTGTTGTATCAGAAGATGGACGATCTGGAATACGTTACGCTCACCTTTACGGCAATGAACAGCGAGGAGCTCTGCATCTGGGGATATCGCTATCCCACGGAAAATTGGAATCAGTAAACCATTCGGCATAAAGACATTTTAAACCAAAGCCATTACGGGCATCCGTAATGGCTTTTTGCGTGCGGAAAAAAGAAAGCAAACGGCATTTTTGATGCAAAAGGGAACTTGCAAAGCGTTCTTCGGGATAGGATGCAAAAGAAACGGCAATATTATCTTTATACAATCTTAATATCTTTTGAATTTTATTTATCTCTATTTAATGGGGATTGCGGTAAAATAGATATAATATAGAAACGGGCAGGGGGTTGCCTTTCCGTTTTTTATAGGGAGGATTACTTTGCGTAAAATATTTCCAAAAATACATATTTCTTCTTTTCAGATCATCATTTTCGGATTTCTGAGCGTGATTCTCATCGGCGCATTTCTTTTGGCGTTGCCCTTTTCTTCGGCGAGCGGCGAATGGACGTCTTTTTCGGACGCACTCTTTACTTCCACTTCCGCAGTATGCGTAACGGGGCTCATCGTGCGGGACACGGCAACCTATTGGTCGCTGTTCGGGCAATTCGTCATTCTGTTGCTCATTCAGATCGGGGGGCTCGGCGTGGTTACGGTGGCGTTGTCCATCGTATTGATATCCGGTAAAAAAATAGGCTTAAAGCAAAGAAGTACCATGCAGGAAGCAATCTCCGCACCGCAGGTGGGCGGCATGGTGCGAATGACCGGTTTTATTCTGAAAGGCGTGCTGATCATAGAGGCAATCGGCGCAGTTTTGCTCAGCTTTTCCTTTTGTGCCGAGTTCGGGTTCTGGAAAGGGCTCTGGTATGCGATATTCCATTCGGTTTCCGCATTTTGCAATGCGGGATTCGATCTCATCGGGGTCAAAGCTCCCTTTTCTTCCATGACTTCCTACGCGGCGAATCCTTGGATCAATCTTCCGCTCATGCTCTTAATCGTCATAGGCGGTATCGGTTTTTTTACCTGGGAGGACGTGCTCAAAAACAAATGGCATTTCCGCCGATATTCTATGCAGAGCAAAACGATTCTGATTACGAGCGCATTTTTAATTTTACTGCCTGCGCTGTATTTCTTCTTTTTTGAATTTCAGGACGCGCCCGTCGGGGAGCGGATCTGGCTATCCCTGTTTCAAGCGATAACGCCGAGGACGGCAGGATTCAATACGGCGGATCTGACGATGATGACGGAATCGGGACTGATGATTATTATGAGCCTGATGTTGGTGGGCGGTTCGCCCGGGTCCACGGCAGGCGGTATGAAAACGACGACTTTGGCGGTACTCGTATCTTCGGCATTGGCGGTATTCCGCCGCAAGGAAAACACGCACCTGTTTAAACGCAGAGTAGAGGATTCCATCGTCAAAACGGCAATTTCCCTGCTTATCATGTATCTTGCATTGTTTCTCTTCGGAGGAATCCTTATCAGCCGTATAGAGGGTTTGCCGCTTTTAACGGCGCTGTTTGAAACCGCTTCCGCAGTCGGTACGGTGGGATTGAGCCTCGGCGTTACGCCCGCACTTTGTGCGGCTTCCAGATGTATTTTAATCGTGCTGATGTTTTTGGGCAGAGTGGGCGGTCTGACGCTGATTTATGCTGCGGTTTCCAATAAAGGAGCAAAAATTTCGGAATATCCGAAAGAAAATATTACCGTCGGGTAAAAGGAGAGTAAGAATATGAAGTCTGTTTTGTTGATCGGACTCGGCAGATTCGGCAGACACGCCGCAATCAAATTGAATGAACTCGGCCATGAGATCATGGCGGTGGATAAGAATGAAAAGCGCGTGGATGCCGTAATGCCCTACGTTACCAATGCGCAGATCGGGGATAGCACGGATAAGAAGTTTTTAGCTTCCCTCGGCGTGGATAATTACGACGTATGCATGGTTACCATCGGGGACGATTTTCAAAGTTCTTTGGAAACGACGATGTATCTGAAAGATCTGGGCGCAAAATTCGTAGTATCCCGTGCTTCCCGGGAGGTGCACGCCACGTTCTTAAAGCGCAACGGCGCGGACGAAGTGGTGTATCCGGAAAAGCAGTTTGCCGCATGGGCGGCAATCCGTTACAGCGCCGACCATATCTTTGACTATATCGAACTGGATGGGGAACACGGTATATTTGAAGTTGCCATTCCCGAAAGCTGGGTAGGAAAATCCATTATCGAACTGGATATACGCAAAACGCACGGCATCAACATTATGGGATTGAAGGAAAACGGAAAGCTCAATCTGAACGTAACGCCCGATATCGTATTAAAAGCCAATCAGACCATGATGGTATTGGGTACGATGAAAAAGATACACAAGGTATTCCATATATAATCTTTTGCGAGATGATTGTTATGCGGGAAGCATTATTGTTGATTGCCGTTCTTGCGGTTTTGGGGTTGGGTATTCTGATTCTTTACAGAGTGGACGTCTTTTTGGAAAACGCCAGAATGCGAACAAAAGAGGAGCAAAGCGCCAAGGAAAAGCCTTCCGATGCGGAAGAACGAATTCCTTTACCGAAAAGAGACGAAAAAAAGTAGAAAAATGCAAAAAGTTGTGCTATAATAAAGTGGGAAATCCGTTTTTGGAAAATTAAAAAAGGAAGGAAGACCACTATGACGGAACGGCAGAATGTCGAGGCGGTTTCGGAAAAGCAAAGCAATGCCGCACTGCCCAAGCGGGGGCGCCTCAAAATTTTCTTCGGCTATGCGCCGGGCGTCGGCAAAAGTTACGCCATGTTAAAGGCGGCGCACGCGGCAAAAAAAAAGGGCGTGGACGTTGCGGTCGGCTGTATGGAGCAACGCGCCCGAACGGAAACCGCCGTTCTGCTGCAGGGTTTACCGACGATCAAACCGCAAAAGTATAATTATAAAGGAAGTACGTTGACGGAGTTCAATTTAGACGAGGCGCTTGCCCGTCGTCCCGATTTAATTTTAATGGATGAACTGGCGCATACGAACGTTCCGCTATGCAGGCATTCCAAAAGATATCAGGACGTGGAAGAACTGCTCCGAAGCGGCATAGACGTCTACACGACCGCCAACGTGCAGGACATCGAGAGCTTAAGCGACAGAGTTGCCGAAGTTACGGGTATAACCGACTGCGAACGCATTCCCGACCACGTTTTTGACGATGCCGATCAGGTGGAATGGATCGATATAGAACCGGAGGAACTCGTCGAGCGATTGCAATCGGCAAAGCCGCATCCTTCCGACCGTGCTCCGCTTATTTCCAAAGCTTATTTTTCGGTGGAAAACCTGACTGCGCTCAAAGAGATTGCATTGCGCCGCTGTGCGGACAGAATTGCCTACTTAAAGAGCCTTTCCAAAGGCAGGACTGCGGAATTTTATACGGACGAGCACATATTGGTCTGCCTTTCCTCTGCACCGACCAATGCCAAAAATATACGAACGGCTTCCAGAATGGCGCTTGCCTTTCGGGGTGCTTTTACGGCGCTGTTCGTCAAAACACCCGATTATGCCGCTATGAGCGAAGAAAACAAGGCTCGGTTGCAGAGCAATATGCGGCTTGCCGAACAGCTCGGGGCGAAGATAGAAACGGTGCACGGGGACGACGTACCTTATCAGATTGCGGAGTTCGCCCGCCGATCGGGCGTTTCCAAAATCGTCCTCGGCAGAAGCGTCATCGGCAAGCATAAGCTATTCGGTAAACCCACGCTGACGGAACGGCTGGCGGAGCTGGTGCCCAACCTCGATATCTATATTATTCCCGATACCACGGCGCGTACTGCCTATAAGCACGCAAAGGCGATGTTCGTCCCCATTTCCTTTTCCTTTTGGGATATTCTCAAAACGCTCGTTACGTTGGCGTTGATCAGTCTGATCGGTTTCGCTTTTGAGCATCTCGGCTTCGATGAGGGCAACATTATCACGCTGTACATATTGGGCGTATTGATCATTTCGGTGATCACGAAGCATCAGATTTACGGGCTCGTTGCCTCGGGCGTGAGCGTGTTGATTTTTAATTTTTTCTTTACCGAACCCAAGTTCACCTTCCGTGCCGACGATAAGGGCTACCTCATCACGTTTGCGGTCATGTTTATCGTATCTTTGCTGACGGGTTCGCTTGCAACCAAACTGAAGAAAAATGCCAAACAGTCCGCTCGGGCGGCATTCCGTACCAAGGTGCTTTTAGATACGACGCAACTGCTCGGCAAGGCGGAGAGTACGGATGCGGTATTCGACGTAACTGCAAAACAGCTGACGCAGCTTTTGGGAAAGAGCGTGATTTTATACGTCGGGGAAAAGGAGCGGCTCGGCGAGCCGAGAGAGTATCCGCACACGGACGGCGTAGACTTAGCGCAGTATAGGAATGCGGACGAAAGATCGGTTGCGGAGTGGACGTATCGGAACAACAAGCAGGCGGGGCGGGGGACGGATACCTTCGGCAATGCGCAGTGCCTGTATTTTTCCGTTCGCACCGCCAAAGCGGTGTACGGCGTGGCAGGGATTGCGATGAACGGGGAGGGCATCGAATCCTACGAACGCAGTATACTGCTTTCCATTCTGGACGAATGCGCCCTTTCTTTGGAAAGTAAGTGGAACGCAAAGGAGAAGGAGGAAGCCGCCGTTTTGGCGAAAAACGAGCAACTGCGCGCGAATCTCCTCCGATCCATTTCCCACGATTTGCGCACGCCGCTCACGTCGATTTCCGGGAATGCCTGCAACCTTCTGAGCAACGGAGACTACATGGAAAGCGAAGTAAAGCGGGAACTCTATGCAAACATATACGACGATTCCATGTGGCTCATCACGCTGGTGGAAAATCTTCTGGCGGTTACCAAGCTGGAAGGCGATGCGGTCCATCTGAAAATGACGACCGAGCTCGTGGGGGACGTCATCGACGAAGCGTTAAAGCACGTCAGTCGCAACAAGGATAAGCATTCCGTTACGGTGGACCTTTCGGATGAGTATCTTCTCGCCAAAATGGACGTACGGCTGGTGGTGCAAGTGATTGTGAATTTAGTGGATAACGCCATCAAATATACGGACGCAGGCTCGGAGATTTGCATCAAAGCTTATCCGCAGGGCGACAGGGTACATATTCGGGTATCGGATAACGGAAACGGCATTCCGGACGAAATGAAGGAACGGGTCTTTGATATGTTCTATACGGGTGCCATGGCGGTTGCGGACAGTCGCAGAAGTCTCGGTCTCGGACTGTTCCTGTGCCGTTCCATCGTCCATGCGCACGGCGGCAGCATTTTGCTGACCGACAATGTGCCGCACGGTGCGGTGTTCGATTTTACGCTGGAAAAAGCGGAGGTGGATCTGAATGAACAAATATAATATTCTGGTAGTAGAGGACGATAATTCCGTAAAAAATCTGATTACGACTACGCTCTCCATGCACGATTATAAGTACGTTACGGCAAGCAAC
The DNA here is from genome assembly GCA_945833955.1 of uncultured Clostridia bacterium. Taxonomy (GTDB): domain Bacteria; phylum Bacillota; class Clostridia; order Christensenellales; family Borkfalkiaceae; genus CAMAGA01. The sequence goes on along the minus strand of CAMAGA010000022.1, from coordinate 8,915 downwards.
GGGAGCGGCGCAATCATGGCGGCGGCAAGCCATAACCCCGATATCGTTCTGCTCGATCTGGGACTGCCCGATATGGACGGAGTCGAAGTAATCAGGCGTATCCGTTCGTGGTCGAATATGCCGATCATCGTAATCAGCGCAAGGAGCGAAGATACGGATAAAATAGAGGCGTTGGATGCCGGTGCGGACGATTACCTCACGAAACCCTTTTCCATTGAGGAGCTGCTTGCCCGTTTGCGCGTTACGCAAAGGAGGCTCGGCATCGTGAGCGGGGAATTGTACAGCGAGTCTTCCGTATTCAAAAACGGTGCGCTCCGAATCGATTACGCCGCAGGTTGCGCCTATCTCGGGACGGAAGAATTGAAGCTGACGCCCATGGAATACAGGCTTCTTTGCTTGCTTTCCAAAAACGTGGGCAAAGTTTTAACCTATACCTATATTACGAAAAATATCTGGGGTCACAGTCTGGAAAACGATATTTCTTGCCTGCGTGTGTTTATGGCAACGCTCCGAAGGAAAATAGAAAAGAATAACGACGGCACGCAGTATATTCAGACGCACATAGGCGTCGGATACAGAATGCTGAAAGTAGAATAAGCCCCCCAAAAAACGGTTACGGAAAATTTTCCGCAACCGTTTTTTTATGAAAATCAAAGAAAATTTTTTAAAGTGTCAGAAATTGTCTTAGATTGCCGTTATAATGGAGGAAAGGAGTAAAAAAATGAATTATTATGCACATAGCAAAGAAAACGGTGAATGGCAGACGCTGTTGGAGCATTTGCTGCAAACGGCGGAAATAGCGCAAGCTTGCGCTATACCGCCCCTGAAAAAGAGCGCCTATTTACTCGGTCTGATGCACGATCTGGGCAAGTATCAGAAGGCGTTTCAAAATCGTTTGCAAAATCAGACGACTCGGGTAGAACACGCTTTCGTGGGGGCAAAGGAAATATTCGATCATTCCGACATGGAAGAGAAAATTCGTATATTGCTTGCGGAAGTGATCGCCGGGCACCATGCAGGCTTGCCTGACGTGGGCAGTATGTTTGACGTGGAAGAAGATCCTACCTTGTACGGTAAGATGCAAAAGACTGCGGCGAAGTACGACGCTTTTCGGGCGGAAATCGGGGATAAAATCGACTATGCCGCCGTCGAAGAAGAGCTTCGGAATTTTTTAGAGGACGGGGAGGATTCGCAAATGCAATTCGAGATGGCTGTACGGTATTTGTTCAGCTGTCTGACGGATGCGGACTTTTTGGATACGGAGCGTTTCGTGCGTGCGCTGGAACGCAAAAAGACAAGCTTAAACGTGGCGGAATGCATTGCCGCTATGGATGAAAAATTCCGCTCCTTCCGTGCGGAAACGGAAGTGCAGATTGCCCGGGCAAGATTGCAAAAACAGGCTATGCAGAACATAGAACGGGATGCATCGGTGTATCTTCTGGATATGCCCACGGGGAGCGGCAAAACGCTTTGCAGTATGCGCCTGGCTCTGGAACGGGCAAAGCGGACGGGAAAGGAGCGGATTATCTACGTCATTCCCTATACGAGTATCATCGAACAGACGGCAGACGTGTTCGAGACCCTGTTCCCGAACGTGCCCATCCTCGAGCACCATTCCAATTTTGATTTCGATGAGGAGATCGAAAGTTGTTTGAAGCGGTTTGTTGCGGATGAAAAGGGGGATTCCACGGCAGAAAAACTGAAGCGCCGCACGGAAAACTGGGACTGCCCGATCGTCATTACGACCAACGTACAATTTTTTGAAAGCATTTATTCCAATCGGAGCGGAAAACTCCGCAAACTGCACAATATGGCAAACAGTATCCTCGTGTTTGACGAAATACATACCATGCCCATCCAATATTTCGGTTTTTGTATGCAGGCAATCGCACAGTTGACTACCTATTACGGAAGCGAAGCCATTTTTCTGACGGCGACCATGCCTGATTTTGCCGCTCTGTATGCAAAATTTTGCAATCAATCCTTCCCGATGCGGGACTTACTGCCCGATAAAAGCGATTATACCCTCTTTGAAAAATGCGTATATCGGGATATAGGCGAAAAGGACGTTCTGGAGGAAATCGACCCAAATAAAAATAACTTGATCGTATTCAATAAAAAGAGCAGTGTAAGAGCGTATTATGAACGGTATACGGGTAAAAAGTTCTTTTTGACGACGGGATTGACGGCAGTGGACAGATCCAAAAAGTTATCGGAAATTCAAAAAATTCTGGCAGAAGGAAAGGAAAAGGTTACCGTCTTTTCCACTTCCCTGATCGAGGCAGGGGTAGACGTGGACTTTGAATGCGTGTATCGGGAAATCTGCGGCGTGGACAACATTTTACAAACGGCAGGCAGATGCAATCGGGAAGGGCGCAGAAAGAAGGAAGAAAGCGTGGTTACCGTGTTCCGTGTAAAGGACGGCGTGCAGAAGGGATTGGAAGGAGCCGTGCGTATTACGGAAAGCCTCATTCGGGAGTATGGCATACAAAATCTGATGCGGAAGGAATGTATCTGCAAGTATTTTGAAAAACGCTATGCTTTTGAAGGCTGGAAGATATTGCGGAACGATGCCGAAGTCGAATATGAACCGGAATTTCGCACTTTTGCCGAAAACTTTCATTTGATCGAAAATACCACCGTTTCGCTCGTGATCCGCTGTGCGGAAACGGAGGCGGAAATTGCGAAACTTCCGTACCATGCCGCAAACAGGCGACTTCTGCAACGGTACAGCGCAACCGTCAATGTCTATGAATTGCAAAAGATGTTACCGAAGGTTACCGATTACGAAGGCGTCTTTGTATTGGAGGATTCGTCCTGTTATTCCTTGGAAACAGGTCTTTCTACGGAATCCGAAAGTTTTTATATCTTCTGAAAATAGAACACACGAATATGTAGTGAGTTGAAATATTTATCGTTATATTTTCAGCTTTCCCTGCAAGCTGAGCGTGCGGGGAAAGAAATGCAATGTAAAGGAGGAATCCATGTTCAGAGTTTTAGTGGAAGCGGATCTGGCTTGCTTCACTCGACCGGAATGCAAGGTGGAACGCGTTTCTTATTCCGTACCCACGCCGTCGGCGCTGGTGGGAATGTTGAAATCGGTGTTCTGGAAACCGGCAATACGATACGTAATCGATCGGATCGTCGTGTTCCGTCCCATCGAATACGCATTCGTTCGCAGGAACGAGGTCAAAGACAAAGTTTTGCTTTCTGCCATCAAACGGCAGATGAACGGGCAGGAAGCGGATGCAACGATTTACACGAAGGACTGCATCAGTCAGCGGTCTTCGGTATTGCTTCGCAACGTTTTGTACGGTGTGGAATTTCATTTTGAAATGACCGGCATTCGCAGCGATCGGGAGCAGGAAACGGAAGGCAAATACGCCGCCATCCTGCAAAGGCGATTAGAAAAAGGACAGTGGTTTCGCACGCCGTGTATGGGATGTCGGGAATTTGCCGTCAAGCGACTGGAAGCGGTGGATGAATTTGATTTATCCAAGGTAGATCCTTCCCTTTTAGGTACGATCGATTTGGGCGTCATGCTGTATGATTTAGCGTATGAGGATGCCAAGATACTCAAAGAGGGATGGGATAAATCCAAGTTTTCCGATCGTGCCGATCCTCGGTTCTATCATCCGCTATTGACGGACGGGGTGATCGACGTGCAAAAATATGCCGCACTTGCCAACATTCGGGAGGAAGGGGTATGATTATTTCCGCACTCTGCAAGTATTATCAATTTATGGTCAGGCGAGGAGTGGTTTTACCGGAGAGCTATTCTAAAATCCGACAAAATTATCTGGTTTGTCTGACGCCCGAAGGCAAGGTAGGCGATATTCTCTTCTGCGGTGAAAAAGAGAATAAAAAATTTCTCTTCCCGGAAATCATCGTGCCGAAACGGTCGCAAAAACCCGGGATCGAGTCCAATATCGTGGAGCATCGTCCTCTCTATCTCTTCGGTTTGGCTGCGGATAAGGGAATATTGAGGGCGGACGATGCCAAGGCAATCAAATCGCACGCTGCCTTTCGGGAAGCGTCCTTAGCGTTCTTCAATGGAATAGATTCGGAGATTGCAAGAGCATTTTATCTCTTTGCGGAAACATGGAATCCCGAGGAAGAGACGGAAAACGAAAAGCTGCTGCGGATCGTAAAAGATTACAATACGGCATACTTTTCGTTCTGTATGCTGGATGATTTGCAAAACTTGCTGCATACCGACGAAAAGGTGAAAGAAAAGTGGGAAGCGGAATACGAGAGCCGACAGGCGCAGAAGACTTCCGTCGTCGGGGAGTGTTCCGTATACGGTATAAAAATGCCTATTGCCGCCCTGCACGATAAGATCAAAGGCGTAAAGGGAGGGCAAAGCTCCGGTTGTACGCTCGTATGTTTTAATAACCGATCGGAAAGCTCCTACGATAAGGAACAATCTTTCAACGGTCCCGTCTCGGAAAAGGCAATGCGGGAATATACGCAAGCTTTAAACTACTTGTTGGCGGATGAAAAGCATCATACCTATGTAGGCGATATGACCATCGTGCATTTTGCCATGACGGAACAGGAAGATCCCTATCTTGCGCAATTCAACGAGGCAATCAATCCGACGCAGTCGGAATCCTTATCCAAGTCGGATCTGCAAAAAGTTGCCGTAGCGGATAAGGGGTTGTCCAAGCTTTCGGGGCTGGGAACAGACAGCAGTCAGGCAAGCGGGGAATGGAGTGACAATTCTTCCCGCAATGCTACCAATATCAATTTTCAGGCGTTCGATCGCATGGATGATAGGGTGCGGTATTGCATATTCGGGCTCGTACCCAATGCGGCTCGAATTTCCGTTCGGTTCTTTTATGAAAATAACTTCGGGGAGCTTCGGAAGAATATAGAGCGATATCATCGGGATTTTGCAATCGGTAAAGCGACTTCAGCTCCGGCATTCTGGCGCATTGCCAAGGAGATCGTTTCTCCGAAATCCAAGAACGAAAAACCGAATAACTGCTTGACGCAGGGATTATTTCAATCGATGATTCAAGGCTCTCCGATACCGTATCAGCTTTTAGCCACGATAGTCAACAGAGTTCGTACCGATTCGGATGATCCTGAAAACGGTAAATATTTTATAAAAATAAACGATACCCGCATGGGTATCATCAAAGCGTATTTAAACAGAAAACTGCAACAGGAGGAACCAATCACAGTGAGTCTGGATGAAAACAGAAAGAATCCCGCATATCTTTGCGGCAGATTGTTTGCCACGCTGGAAAAAATACAGCAGGAGGCAACCGATGCAAAATTGAACAAGACCATCAAGGACGCTTACTTCTCGTCAGCGATGGCAACGCCGAGCGCAATATTCCCGAGGTTGATCAAACTGAGCAACTATCATATGGGAAAATTAGCGGAAAAACGGAAGGTCGGATTTTCCATTCTGCTGAACCGCATTATGGGGGAACTTTCCGAAATGCCGAAGACCTTAACGCTGGAAGAACAGGGCAATTTCATTCTCGGGTATTATCATCAGAACCAGAATTTCTATACAAAACAAAATGACAATCAGGAGGAATAATCACTATGGAAGCTATCAGCAATCGTTATGAATTTGTCGTCTTATTTGACGTGGAAAACGGGAATCCCAACGGAGATCCCGACGCAGGCAATGCACCCAGAACGGATCCCATTACGGGTTACGGTATTGTTACGGACGTATGCCTGAAGAGAAAGATTCGCAATTACGTACAACTCGTCAAAGAGGGGGAAGCGGGATATAACATTTTGGTCAAAACGGATAAATCCCTGAATGAAAAGTTCGCCGCAGCGCATACCGCACTCGGCAATACGGCTAAGGTCAAGAAAGCGGATGAAATCGAAGCGGCAAGAAAGTTCATGTGTGAAAATTATTACGACGTGCGTACCTTCGGTGCGGTCATGAGTACGGGGGACGATCCTTGCGGCATCGTGCGCGGTCCCGTACAGATGAATTTTGCCAGAAGCATAGATCAGATTTTCCCGCAGGAACTCACGATTACCCGACAAGCTATTACCGATAAAGCAAAATTTATGGAACTTGCGCAACAGAGCGGAACGGTAACGGAAATGGGAAAAAAGAATTTCGTCTCTTACGGTTTATACCGTGCGGAAGGTTATATTTCGGCGGCAATTGCGCAAAAGAGTACCGGATTTTCGGAAGAGGATCTGAATTTGCTCTTCGATGCAATCATCAATATGTTTGAACATGACCATTCTGCGGCAAGGGGCAAAATGAGCGTTCGCAAACTTTACGTGTTCAAACACAATTCTCTGCTCGGCAATGCGCCTTCCTGCGTCCTGTTCGATAAGATTGCAGTGCATAAAAAGGAAGGCGTAGAGTATCCCGTACAGTGGAAAGATTATGAGGTCGAAGTGGACTATACCATGCCGAACGGAGTAGAACTCATCGAAAAGCTGTAATGATAGAGTTTCGTGCTTTACAGCAATATTTATACTGTCCGCATCGGTGGGGATTAAGGTATCTGTACGGAGAATGGGAGGATAATGCCTATACGATTATAGCCGATCTTATGCACGAAAGGGTGCATTCCGGTCAGACTTTGCAACGTACGGCGCAGAAGATTGCATTCGGGAATGTGTATTTATACAGCGAAAAATACGGCATTTACGGAAGGGCGGATAATTTGGAATTGCATCTCAATGCAAACGGTGTACATATTCCGGGACTTCCGCAACGCTATCACGTTTGCATTGTAGAATATAAACCCACAGAGACGAAAGAGGAAAGAATGACGGTAGCGGACCGTATGCAGGTATATGCGCAGTACGTTTGCGCTCGGGAACTGTTTGGCGAAAGCGTTCGGGCGTACTTGTATTACGGCAATACCCGAAAACGAAAAGAGTTGGTTTTCGATAAAAACGATGATGCAATGCTGATTTCGCTCGTTTCCCGTATCAACGAATGGATGCACTCGGGAACGGTTCCCTTGGCAGAATACGGTAATCATTGCAACGGCTGTTCTTTAAAAGACAGATGTATGCCTAAGGTAAAGGAAATTTCTGTCCGAAACGAAATTTTAAAGGGGATAAAATGAAGAAGTTATTAAACACTTTTTACGTTATCGACGAAAGCGCCTATTTGTCTCTGGACGGGGAAACCGTTGTTTGCAGTGCGGAAGGAAAACCGGATTTAAAAATACCGTTTGCGAATATTCAGAATATCGTCTGTTTCAATTATACGGGCTGTTCTCCGGCATTGATGGGTAAATGTATGGATAAAGGCGTTTCTCTTGCTTTCTTTTCCCCGCACGGGCAGTTTCTCGGCAGGGTAATCGGAAAGTCGCAAGGGAACGTCTATACCCGGGTTCGGCAAATGGATACATTTGAAGCAAATAAACTTACGTTAGTACAGGATAATATCGCCGCCAAACTTGTAAATACCCGTTTTTTAGTGGAACGTTCGCTTCGGGATCATCCGGATGTAACGGGAGCTGATAAATTGAGGGCTTTCTCTGCGGAGCTGAAGGAAAAGATACCGACTATTTACACGGAAAGCGATATAGAAGTTTTACGGGGAGAAGAGGGTATCTGCGCGAAACGTTATTTTGATTTGTTCGATATTTTGATTTTGCCTAAGGATATGGTTTTCCGTATGCACGGCAGAACCAAACATCCGCCGTTGGATGCAGTCAATGCGGTATTGTCCTTTTTGTATGCCGTTGCTACCAATGAAATCGCTTCTGCTTTGGAAAGCGTAGGTCTGGATAGCGCAATCGGTTTTTATCATACGTTGCGACCGGGCAGAGCGTCGTTAGCTTGCGATTTGGTAGAGGAAGTACGTTGCATTGTCGATCGGCTCGTTATTTCTCTGATCAATTTGCGCATTCTCAATGATTCGGATTTTGAAAAGCAGATATCGGGCGCCGTTCTTTTAAACGATTCCGGAAGATTGAAGGTGTTAAAAGCCTGGCAGGAAAAGAAGAAGGAACAGTTTACATATTCGGTTATCAAAGAAAAGATGGAATACGGCTTATTGCCGTTCGTACAAGCCAATTTACTTGCCAAGTTTGTTCGGGGCGAAGTCGGAAATTACACTCCGTATATCCAGAGGTGATAATTTATGATGGTTTTAATTTCCTATGACGTAGAAACGACTTCCAAAGAAGGCAGAGTTCGTCTTCGGCAGATAGCCAAGGCACTGGAAAATTATGCGCAAAGAGTGCAAAATTCGGTCTTTGAAGCCAATCTGGATTACGGTACGTTCCTGCAGTTGAAAGATTCTTTACTGAAGATTATGTGTGAGGAAAAAGACAGTCTGCGATTTTACTATCTCGGGAATGATTGGAAGCGTAAAGTGGAGCATTTCGGCGTAAAGGAAGGTTACGATTCCGAAGGGCTGATTGTATTTTAAAGATTTGCGAACCTACGGCATTTTATAAATACCTGAGGGGTTCGCAGGCAATTTGTATTGTTTTTGCTGTTTTTTTCGCAAAAAAACAGGATGACCACTCCTTATATGGGAGATGCGGCTTATATATTGTCAAGATATAGAGTCGCACTCCGCAAGGAGTGCGTGAGTTGAAATTGCCGTATCGTTGGAAACGAGATAAGTGCCGTTGGTCGCACTCCGCAAGGAGTGCGTGAGTTGAAATCCGCGATATTGCCATTCATCGTGTAGCGGTCTTCGTCGCACTCCGCAAGGAGTGCGTGAGTTGAAATATTTCCGCAAACCCGACAGCCGCGGCAATCGCTGAGTCGCACTCCGCAAGGAGTGCGTGAGTTGAAATCTTAAACGACGGATATATACCCGTATGGTATGACGTCGCACTCCGCAAGGAGTGCGTGAGTTGAAATCAAATAATCAATCGGCAGGAATTACTATGCACTCCTCGTCGCACTCCGCAAGGGGAGGGTGAGTTGAAAGGAATATGAGGTCG
>CAMAGA010000021.1 GCA_945833955.1 uncultured Clostridia bacterium | reverse complement strand
ACGCTTTGTTTCGTCTTTATAACAAAAAAAGCAGATAGAAAACTCTATCTGCTTTTGCCAAATAAACTCCGGTTGTTTTTATGGATGCTTCGTGATTTATGGATGCTTGGGAAGCTCTTTATACGTCTTGACGGAATTGGCGATATTGGTGATATGGTCGCCGATACGTTCCAGCGTTCCTGCAATCTGCAGATAGATCGCGCCGATTTCCACGTTGCATACGCCTTCGTGCATACGGCGGATATGCGCTTCTTCCATTTCCCGCTGTTTTGCGTCAATCGCTTCTTCCGCTTCGTCGATTTCCGGCATCAGGGTGAGGTCCTGATGTTCGAATGCCTGCACTACCAGGCGGTATAATTTATCTATGCGGGCTTCCATGTCCTGCAGCTCCGCTCTTGCCTCTTCCGAAAAGTTCGTCAGGTTTTCGCTCTGCGCTTCGGTAAATTCCACGATGTTTTCCGCATAGTCGCCGATTCTTTCGATGTCGGAGGTTACGTGATAAAAGCTACCCACTTTGCTTTCGTCCACCATGGAAAGATCCTTTGCGTTCAGCTTGATGCAGTAAGCGGTGACTTCCTTATTCATGGCGTTGATTTTCTTTTCCGTTTCCGCAAAGGCATCCTTTTCGGAAAGGTCGCTGTTTAAAAGCGCCTTTACCGAACGCTTGAAGTTCGTATACGACATATCCGCCATGGAGAGGAGCGCACGCCTTACCTGCGCGACCGCGATAGGCGGCGTTTCCAAAAAACGCACGTCCAGCATATCCGGCTCCTTCTGCTTCTTCTTTTTGGAACGGCTTTCCGGTACGATAACGCAGGCAAGCTTGGTGAGCGGCTTGATGAACCAGATGAGAATTAAGGTAGTCATTACGTTGAAGAACATATGGAAAATTGCGATCTGCCACTTGGGATCATCCGTAAGCCGCGTAATTGCCCAGACCATCTTGTCTTCCCAGATGAGTAAGGGAATGAAGAACATCAGGCAGCCGATCACGTTGAACAACAGGTGAATGACCGCCGTCCGCCGCGCGTTGATGTTGGTACCGAAGGAAGAAATGAGGGAAGTGGCGCAGGTACCGATGTTGGAACCGAGCGTAATGAAGATTGCCATATTGATCGTGATGAGTCCCTGCGAAGCAAGGGCGATCAGAATACCCGTCAGGGCGGCGGAAGCCTGCATGAGTGCCGTAAACAGTACGCCCACGAGGAACAGCAGAATGGCTACGCCGACGGAAAGCGTTTCCTGCCCGTTGCCGAGCATGATGAAAATATTCCGAATCTGCGGTCCGAGCTGATCGTCGTTCACGATCTTGTTGACGGCGCTGCTCATAAAGTTCAGACCGATGAAAATAAAGCCGACGCCGATAAGAATAGAGCCGATACGCTTGATTTTATCCGATTTTCCGACCATCTGAATGATGAGCCCCACAAATGCGAGCAAGGAAAATACCGCCGCCATGGAAAACCCTTCCGCCCCGGAAAGCGCCATGATGAAAGCGGATATGGTGGTACCGATATTTGCACCCATGATGATAGACGTTGCCTGTACCAACGTAAGAAGACCTACGTTTACAAACCCGACTATCATGACCGTAGTTGCGGAAGAGCTGTTTACGATTGCCGTAACGACTGCCCCCGTACCTACGCCCACAAAACGATTGGCGGAAGCTTTCGTCATAAGCTTACGCATACTGCTGCCTGCCGCTTTCTCCAGGTTAGAGCCCATCATCTTCATGCCGACCATAAAGGTGGTCAGGCCGCCTAACATGAAGAAAATCTGCATTATCAATGTCATCATATATTTTATTCCTCTGTAATTAGAATCTCTTTATGCGTGCATTTGCCGTTTTTTTGTAAAATCATTCCCTCTTTTCCGCTTCCGCCCACGTGTGGTTATGCAGCTGACCCTGCGTTGCAAAGCCGGCGTAATCGTTCTGCCTTAACCCTTCGTAAACGGCGATTGCCACGGAGTTGGAGAGGTTGAGCGAACGCAACTCCCCGAGCATCGGGATGCGCAAGCATTCCGACGGGTGCCGTAAAAGCAGTTCTTCCGGCAAACCCTTCGTCTCTTTTCCGAAGACCAAAAAGTCGTCGGGACGCAAGTTTGCGTCCGAATGCCGCTTTCTGCCCTTCGTTGTAAAAAAGTAAAAATTATGCTCGGGCGCAAATTTTTCGTATACTTCCGCAAAGGAGTCGTAGTAAGCAATCTCCACAAAATGCCAGTAATCGAGCCCCGCCCGCTTTAAGTACTTATCGGAAACCTCAAACCCGAGCGGCCGCACCAGATGCAACTTACAGCCCGTTGCGGCGCAGGTGCGCACGATATTCCCCGTGTTCTGCGGTATTTCCGGTTCCACCAATACGATATTGAACATACCATTCGCTCCGAAAATATGAAAAAATTTTTCGTTGTACGGATTGATTATAACATATCCTTGTACGAATTGCAAATAAATTACAGCAATTTTTTTGCGGAAATAGGAATTATGACAAATTGCATAAAAAATCAAGTGACGGCATTCCCGTTTTATTCCAAAACATTTTTTTGCAAAATTCCAAAATCTGCTTTTTTTTATTTTGCAAGTCCGCTCTTTTATGTTATAATGGTAAAAGGAAAATTTTATAAATCGGAGAAAGGTATAATGTCTGAGACAGAAAAGGAAGAAAAAATAATTACAAAGGAGTTTTTCGGCATCGTATTCGTAGCATTTTCCCTATGCGTACTTTTGCTTGCTTCCGTGGGGGGGATCATCCTCGGCGGCATCGGTTCCGCCATACAGAACGCACTGCTCGGCGTATTCGGGTATGCGCTGTATCCTTGTTTTATATATATAGGTTATAGGGGCATCCGAACCGCCTACCGTAAAAAGAGCAAAATCGCTCTTTGGAAAAAGTGCTTCGCCATCGTAGGTTGCGTCTTTTTCATTACGGGCTTACACGCCCTGTTTACGACGGATGCGGATAGCGCAACTCTTTCCGCCTATGCTTCCGCCTGCTACGCCGCAGGCAAAAACGGATTATCCGCCTGCACCGTGGGCGGCTCTCTGTTTGCCGTACTCGCATGGGTATTCGTCCGTTTTATGAACCCCGCCGTCGGCGGCATTCTCTGTTTGTTTCTTTCCGCACTCTTTTTTGCCTTGCCCGTTGCGTCCTTTTTACGCAACCGCAAAAAGGCAGCCGCCCCTGCGCCCAAAGCGGAGGAGGAAGGCAGCGGCTACAACAACGCCGCCAATCTTTTGCGCCCCGCGGCGGAGGAACAGCCCCGTCTGCAACCGGGCGCCGTCGTAGACCCCTACGCCCCGATGCAGGAAAGTTCCGCCCCGACGGTAATTGCCGTAACCCCCGTTACGCCCGATTCCGCTACGGCGAATCCCGCAAATGCAAACCCCGCCGCCCCTGCGCAGTCAGCCGAACCGCAAGCCGAACCCCCGCAGAGCGCCAATCCTGCGCCTGCAACGAATAGGCAATCCGCTTCCGCCCCGTCGGCAGGCGATCTTTCCGCTCCGCAAAGCCCCGTTGCCGCAGAGCAGAATCCGTCCGCCCAAGGCAAGCCGTATTCGGAAATATACCGCAACGGCGTAACGGAACGCCCCAAAACCATGCCGCCCATGATCCGCACCGCCAACGACTCCAACGGCAATATTGCCGCAGGCATTGCAGGCAGAACGGACAACCCTTCCTTTGGCGGTATGCCCGTAAAGGAAGGGGAACTTCCGCACGGCTTTTACCGCCACGACTTTTATTCCGGGCGGTACACGAGCGGCAACGACCCTACCCCCAGCCGTACCAACGCTTCTTCTTCACCGGTATCCAATGCGCCTGCGCCCCGTTCGCCTGCGCCCGTCCGCCCCGATCGCCCCGCCGATTTTGCGCCGCAGAATCCTTACGCCGCTGCGGATTATTCCCCCAAGTCGCCCGTGTATGAAAAATCTGACGAACCCGCCGATTTTCACGATCCGTACACGGCGGAAATACCACAGCCCCCGATACCGCACATGGACTACACCGCGCCGCATTCCTTTACCGATACGGCAGATACGGGCAAAGGCTTTGGCGGGCAGTCCCTCGGTACGGAGCGTTACGAACAGGAAATGCAACCCTATGAAGAAGAACCGCCCGAAAAGCAGGCGGAAGATAACTTTATCCGCCAGCCTCTCCATGCGGAACAGATGCGCATCCAGGGCTATCGGAGGCCGCCTTTAAGCCTTTTATCCACGTACAACAGCGACGGAGGCATCTCCGCGGCGGAAATCGAACGGAATAAGCAGATTATCGTCAACGCCTTTGCCGGATTCCATATTCAGACCAACGTCCTCAAAGTTACGGTCGGACCCACCGTCGTGCGGTACGACCTCGATATACCCAACGATATCCGCTCGCAAAAATTACGCACGTACAGCGCCGACCTTGCCATGCGTCTGCACGCAGGCGGCCCCGTGGATATCTTCGTCAACTTCAACAGCGGTTGTATGTCCATGGACGTACCCAACCGACAAAGGGAAACGGTCGGGCTCTCCTCCGTTCTGATGACCGACAAGTTTTTGAACGACGGGGAAGACGAGCTGTTCTTCGGTATCGGTAAGGATATCGAAGGCAAAGCCATTATCGGCAACATTGCGCAAATGACGCACCTTCTGGTAGCCGGCGCAACGGGTGCGGGTAAATCCGTATTTTTAAACTCTTTGATTATCAGCTTGATCGCCAAATATTCGCCCGAAGACGTCCGACTCATGCTCATCGACCCGAAGCTCGTGGAATTCGGCATTTACGATAAATTGCCCCATTTGCTTCTGGACGAAATTTTGTCCGATACGGACAAGGTCCTCAACGGACTCGACTGGGTAATCGGGGAAATGCGGCGCCGCAACCTCGTCTTTTCCGAACTGACCAGACAGGGAAGACTGGTGCGGAATTTAAGCGAATACAACAAACAGCTGCAACCGGGCGAAAAGAAGATGCCCCGCATCGTCGTCATCGTAGACGAACTTGCCGAACTGATGGAAACGACGAAAAAGGAAATAGAAGTGCGCATCAAACGCCTGACGGCGCTTTCCCGTTCCGCAGGCATCCACCTCATCCTCGCCACGCAGAGACCTTCCATCGACGTCATTACGGGCGTCATCAAAAACAACTTACCAACCCGTTTTGCATTCTGCGTTACGCAGGAAGTGGATTCCCGTACCATTTTAGACGAAGGCGGCGCCGAAAAACTGCTCGGCAAGGGCGATATGTTATACACGACCGCTACTTCCCGCCAAAAGACCCGCGTGCAGGGGGCATTCCTTACTTCCGACGAAGTGCAGCGCATGGTGGAATACGTGCGGTCCAACAATCCCTGTTCCTATGATCCCGATATCAAATCCTTTATCTGCAGCGACAGAAACAACGACCCCGAAGTCACCGTTACGGAAAGCGCGGAAGACGAGGTGGACGAAAAGAATATCGAAGCGCTCCGTTGCATTATTCTGAACGGGCAGGCTTCCATCTCCATGATCCAGCGCCGTTGCTCGGTGGGATTCAACCGCGCAGGCAAAATCGTGGAATGGATGGAAAAGATGAAGTACATCTCCGCCTACGACGGCGCAAAGCCCCGAAAAGTGCTGATCACCCGAGAGGAGTTTGAAGAAAAATACGGACCTTTGGAATAACTTACCAAGGAGAAAGACATGAATCAAAAAAAATACGGACTGATTTCCCTCGGATGCGATAAAAACCGAGTGGACGGCGAAAGGCTGCTTGCCATTATTCGCGAACACGGCGGGTTTATCACCGACGACATAGCGGAAGCGGAAGTGCTGATCGTGAACACGTGCGCATTTTTGAATGCGTCCAGAAAGGAAGCGATCGATACCATCCTCGATTGCAACCGCTACCGCACGGAGGGCAATTTGCAAAAGCTGGTCGTAACCGGATGCCTGCCCGAAAAGTATGCGGACGAAATTTTTGCCGAACTGACCGAAGCGGACGTGCTTTTGGGCACGAACGATTACGACTTGTTTTTTGATGCGCTCGCGCTTGCCAATGCGGGGCAAAGAGTCAACTTTACCAAAAGGAACGGCGAGATCGCCGAAAAAAAGCGAGTCCTTTCCACTCCGCTCCACTACGCTTACCTGAAAATTGCAGACGGCTGCAACAATCACTGCACTTACTGCCTGATCCCCAAAATCCGCGGCAGGTACGTATCCTATCCCATGGAAGATCTCCTTTCGGAAGCGTCTTCCTTAGGGGAGCTTTCGGAACTCGTTATCGTTGCGCAGGATACCACCCGTTACGGCGAAGATTTGTACGGCGAAAATAAATTTTGCGAACTTTTGCAAAACCTGACAAAATCAGACAACGTTCATAGTGTAAGATTGTTGTACTGCTATCCCGACGTAATCGACGACCGACTGATAGCGGAAATAAGGGATAACCCGAAAATTGTAAAATATATAGATATCCCCCTGCAACACAGTGAAGACCGTATCTTAAAGCTGATGAACCGCAAGGGCAGCCGCGCGGAATACCTTGCGCTCATCCGAAAGCTGAAGGAAAGCATCCCGGGAATAGCCATCCGCTCCACGTTTATTGCGGGATTCCCCACGGAAACGGAGGCGGAATCGGAAGCCATGGCTGAGTTTTTAAAGGAAGCAAAGCTCACCAACTGCGGATTTTTTGCCTATTCCAAGGAACCGGACACGGCGGCTTACCGCTTAAAGGGGCATTTGCCGGAACGGGTGAAGAAAGCGAGAGTGAAAAAGCTCTACGGCGTACAGAAAGAAATTTCCAAAGCGTTCCTTAACGAGCTTGTCGGCAAGTGCGTGCCCGTTCTCTGCGACGGAATCGACTACGACCGCAACTGTTTTGAAGGCAGAACGTATTTTCAGGCACCGGATATTGACGGAAAGGTTTACTTTACCGCCCCCGAAGCCGTACAGGGAAAAATATATACTATAAAAATCAATTCTTCCGACGGGTACGACCTGTACGGAAGCACGGAGGACACCTTATGAACTTACCGAACAAACTGACGATACTGCGTCTGATTCTGATCCCCTTCTTCGTACTCTTCTTTTATCTGAATTTCCCCGGTCATTATATCGTTGCCGCCGTCATTTTTATTGCGGCCGCAGTAACCGACTTTTTGGACGGGCATATTGCAAGAAAGAGAGGACTGGTTACCAATTTAGGTAAATTTTTGGACCCCATTGCGGATAAAGCGCTCGTTTCCACGGCATTTATACTTATGCTCACCCGTGCAAACGACGTATTTACCGCCTTCCTCGGCGCAAATTCCGACTGGGTCGTTACCGTTGCAGGCATCGTCATCGCCATCATCATCGCAAGGGAAACCATCGTTTCCGGGCTCCGTATGGTTGCGGCTTCCGCCAATATCGTGATTGCGGCGGATAAACTCGGCAAATATAAGACCGTATTTCAGGATATTTCCATCGGCGTTCTTTTGGTTGCCGCTCAATTTGCGCCCCTTGCCGGGGAAACGGGCGTGCTTGCCGTTCTGGGTATGATCGTCAGCTATATCGGCCTTTCCGTATTCGCCGTTGCCGGCATCCTCACCGTTATTTCCGGAATCAATTACCTCGTAAAAAATAAGGAGGTTTTCCGTTCCTGATGTATGCGTGTATGATCCTATGCAATAATCAGCAAGCTATTCGTATGGAGTTATACCAACCCGTGCTGGAGGAATTCCGAAAGGCAGGTATATTTTTCGACAGTCTGGAATTTATCCCGGAAAAGTCGGCGCCTTCCCTGCGGAACGACGTCTTAGCCAAAACGGGCAAGGCGGCCGCTTTGATTATGATTTGCGATAACGCGATACTTGCCCCGCTCCGCACCGACTTATTCCGACTCTTTCAGGCAGACCCGAATCCGACCGACGCCCCCCTGCTTTTGGGCAATACGACGCTGTTTATTCTGGGTACCGCATCGGAAGGCGTTGCCATGGCAAAGCAGTCCGTTATACCCTATATAGAACAGCAAACGGGAAACAGCCACGGCTTTATCGCCATTCGGGAAATGGGCGCGCCGTTGGAGGAATTGAAATCCGCTCTGGAAACGGCGAAAAGCGTAGCCAACGGTACCGCCGTAATCAACGTATCGGAAAATTACGGCGATATCCGCATAGAAATATTGTACGATCGGCATACTTCGCATATGACTTTAAACGAAATGCAGCGGGTCATCGTCAGCCGCCTCGACCCGTACGTCTATTCCGTGGACGACACGCCCATAGCGCAGTGCCTGGTGGATTATTTAAAGGCGCAACAGATGCGCATATCTACAGGCGAATCCTTTACCGGCGGCGGCGTAGGCAAACGCATTTCGGAAATCCCCGGCGCAAGCGCCGTTTACTTTGAAGGCATCAACAGCTATAACGAGCTTTCCAAACAACAGCGGCTGGGCGTAAACGAAAAAACGCTCTGGGAACACGGCGCCGTATCGGGCGAAACCGCCTACGAAATGGCGGCAGGGCTCATCCTTTCCGGCAACTGTCAGATTTCCGTTTCCACTACGGGCAACGCAGGCCCCCTTTCGGATAAGCCGGAAAACCCCGTGGGGCTATGCTATATCGCCGTAGGCTTCCCCGATCAGGTATTCGTCCACCGCCATTACTTTGTCGGCGATCGGACTCGCATTACGCAGATGGGCATCCATTACGCCCTGTTCCATGCCTATCAGCACCTTCGGAACCGTTATTAAAATCATTGCAATCAAGATTATAAGCATCGTAATTATCGCTCGCTCGTCGGGCGCAGTAAATATTTAGGAGTATCAGATATTATGAACGAAGACAAACTCAAAGCCCTGGATCAGGCTCTCATCCAGATCGAAAAGCAATTCGGTAAAGGCTCGATTATGAAACTCGGCGACGCAGCGGCAAATATGGACGTGGAAGTTATACCTTCCGGTTGCCTTGCGCTCGATATCGCACTCGGCGTAGGCGGCTTCCCGCGCGGCAGAATCATCGAAATTTACGGCCCCGAATCTTCCGGTAAAACGACGCTTGCGCTCCACGCCATTGCAGAAGCGCAAAAGGCAGGCGGCATCGCCGCATTCATCGACGCGGAACACGCCCTCGACCCGCTCTATGCCAAGAGTCTCGGCATCGACCTTGAAAATCTTTACGTCTCCCAGCCCGACACCGGCGAACAGGCGCTCGACATCGTAGACGCACTCGTCCGCTCCGGCGCGGTGGATATCATCGTTATCGACTCCGTTGCGGCTTTAACGCCCAAAGCGGAAATCGAAGGGGACATGGGCGATTCCCACGTCGGTTTGCAGGCACGGCTCATGAGCCAGGCCCTGCGCAAAATCACGGCTATTTCCAATAAATCCCATACGTGTATCGTATTTATCAACCAACTTCGGGAAAAGGTCGGCGTTATGTTCGGCAATCCGGAAACGACCACGGGCGGCAAAGCGCTGAAGTTTTACGCTACCGTTCGTATCGACGTGCGCAAAGCGGACGCCATCAAGGATGCGGACGGCGTGCTCGGCAACCACACCAAGGCAAAAATCGTCAAGAACAAGGTTGCGCCTCCCTTTAAAGTTGCCGAATTCGACATCATTTACGGCCAAGGCATTTCCCGGGAAAGTTCCGTCATCGACCTCGGCGTACAATACGAAATCCTGCAAAAGAGCGGCGCATGGTTCTCCTATAACGGCCAGCGCATCGCACAAGGCAGAGAAAAACTCCGTCTCTTTTTGAAGGACAACCCCGAACTGCTTGCCGAAATGGAAGAAAAGATCCGCACTGCCGCCAAGGGTGCGCCCGGCGTGATCGTAGAAGGCGAAGTTGCCGATTCCGACGATTGACGCTTATGCATTACGGATTTGTAAAAGTAGGTTCCGCTACCCCGGAAATTCGGGTAGCGGACGTCGCATATAATACCAATCAAACGCTCATCGAGTGCGAAAAAGCAAATACGGCCGGCGTACAACTGCTCGTACTGCCGGAGCTGGGCATTTGCGGCTACACTTGTGCGGATCTCTTCAACCAACCCTTGCTCATATCCGCATGTGAACAGGCTATCCGAAATATCGCCCAAGCCACCGCATCCTACCCCATGCTCCTCCTTGCAGGCGTACCCGTGTATACCTTTGGCAGATTGTACAACTGCGCCGTTGCCATCCATCGGGGCAAAGTACTTGCCGTGATTCCCAAGCGGTATTTACCGAACTATAACGAATTCTACGAAGATCGGCACTTCGTTCCCTATACGGAATCGGGCGTAAAACACATTACTTATTGCGGAACGGAAGTTCCCTTCGGTTCGGAAATCCTCTTTCGGGATTCTTCGCACCCCCTGTTCACCGTCGGGGTGGAACTGTGCGAGGATCTATGGGTACCGCAACCGCCCTCTATCGCCCATGCCTTGCACGGCGCAACGGTCATCGCCAACCTCTCCGCCGGGAATGAAATCATCGGAAAGGCGGACTACCGCAGAATGCTCGTAAAATCGCAATCGGGCAGACTGTGTTGCGGTTACGTGTACACGTGCGCAGGTGCCGGAGAAAGTACTACGGACATGGTATTTTCCGGGCATAACCTGATTGCGGAAAACGGCGGCATCCTTACGGAGAGCAAACTCTTCACGAGCGGTCTGATCGTTTCCGAAATCGACGTGGAAAAACTTTCCGTGGAACGCAGAAGAACCAGCACCTTCTTCGACGCCGCAGACGCCGTTCCCTATACGGAAATCCCGTTCGATTCCCAAACGGAATGCGAAACTCTGACGAGGCTGATTCCCGCCCTGCCCTTCGTGCCGCAGGAAAGTGCGGAACGCTCGGAGAGAGCCGAACTCATTCTCACGATGCAGGCGCAGGCGCTCAAAAAGAGGTTGCAGGTTACCGGCAGTAAAACGGCGGTCATCGGCATTTCCGGCGGGCTCGACTCCACGCTCGCCCTCTTGGTCGTCGCACGCACGTTTGCCTTGCTCGGCAAGGACAATCGGGATATCATCGGCATCACCATGCCTTGCTTCGGCACTACGGGCAGAACGCTGCACAATTCGCTCCGACTCATGGAAGAAATGCACGTAACGGCAAGGACGATTCCCATCGCCAACTCCGTCAATCAGCATTTTGCCGATATCGGGCAGGACCCTGCCCTGCGGGACGTCACCTATGAAAATTCGCAGGCGCGCATCCGTACCCTCGTACTGATGGACACCGCCAATAAGGAAAACGGACTCGTCATCGGTACGGGCGACCTTTCCGAACTGGCGCTCGGCTGGGCAACCTATAACGGGGATCATATGAGCATGTATGCAGTCAACACCTCCGTACCCAAGACCTTGGTCAAGTATCTCGTATCCTACGAAGCGACCCGATTGGGCGGAACTTTACAGGCAATTTTGGAAGACGTCCTCGGCACCGAGATCTCCCCCGAATTACTCCCCCCCGATGAGAACGGAAAAATCGCACAAAAGACGGAAGATCTGGTCGGCCCCTACGAACTCCACGACTTCTTCTTATATAACGTGGTCCGCTGGGGTTTTGCGCCGAAAAAGGTCTTTTTCCTTGCAAAATACGCCTTTGGCGACCGTTACGAAGTGCCCACTCTTTTAAAGTGGTTGCGTAATTTCTACCGTCGCTTCTTCAACCAGCAATTCAAGCGTTCCTGCATCCCCGACGGCGTAAAGATCGGTTCCGTAACGCTCTCGCCCCGTGCGGATTGGAGAATGCCTTCCGACGCCTCCTCCGCCCTTTGGCTTGCGGAAGTGGAGGAGCTCGAAAGAGAATATTTAACCATATAAAAAACGATCGGCGGAATCTCCGCCGATTTGCATCAGGAGGCAATCATGGACGATTACACCATTCAGAACGTTATCATTCCGGAAAAACTACGGGAAATCGAACAGAAAGAAAACGTCCGCATTCTGCACTGCGTGGAATCGGGCAGCCGTGCATGGGGATTCCCTTCGCCCGACAGCGATTTTGACGTGCGCTTTATCTACGTCCGCCCTAAGGAATATTACCTCCGACTGGATAAAACGAGGGACGTGATCGAATGGCAGTTGGACGAAACGCTCGATATCAACGGCTGGGATCTGAAGAAGGCGCTCGTGTTGCTGTATAGCTCCAACCCGACTCTGTTTGAATGGAATCACTCCCCCGTCGTATACAAAACGACGGACGAATGGCAAAAGATTTCCGCAGTCATAAACCGCTACTTTCAGGAAAAATCGGGCTTATATCACTATTTCCGCACTGCGCAAAAGACGTATGCAGAGCATCTGCAGGGGGAAACCGTCAGACTGAAAAAGTATTTCTACGTTTTGCGACCGCTGTTAGCCTGTCGGTGGATACTTTGCAATCATTGCCCTCCGCCTATGCGCTTTGCCGAACTGGTTTCCGCCTGTCTGGAACCGCCAATGCAGTCCGTCATAAACGAGCTTTTGGAGCGGAAGATGCACTCCGACGAATTTTATAAGGGCAAGCGCATAGACGTTCTGAACGCCTATCTGGAATCTTCCATGGCGGAAATAGAAAAAAAGCTTTCCGCCATCCCCGCCGATCATCCGCACGACTGGGAAACGCTGAACCGCATCTTTTTAGAAACCGTTCTTTTTTGACAGTTGCCCTTCCGAAAATCGGACGATCGTTTTCTATGCATATTTGCCCGATTCTATATCGAAGTATACGATTTCCGCCACACGGTCGTTCACGGATATAAACAAGCCACGCCAATAAAAAACGGACTCCGAAAGTTATTCGGAGTCCGTTTTATTTTTTCTTCCGTCTTGAATTTTCGTATCTTTACGGATATATCGGTTCTCTTTGATAAAATTTTCAATGGGTTGCTTGCCGTTTGTCAAAAGCATTTCCAATGCGCGCTTCGTGCAGGCTATATCGCTCTCGGCGTTATGATGTTGTAAATTTATATGCAATTTTCGGCAAATGGTATCCAATTTCAAATCCCCGGGTTTGGTATCGTAATGGTATAATACGGCTTTGGCTACCCATATGGTATCTATCTTTTTTTGCGGGAAAAAGGAAATACCGTAGCGTTGCAGGTCTTTTGCAAGAACGGCAACGTCAAAGTCGATATTGTGCCCCACAATCACGTAATCTTCCCCGATTTCGGCTACCAGTTTCCGCCAGAATCGTTCAAGGGTTGGCGCATCCGCCACGTCCGCATCGCAAATACCGTGAATTACCGTATTGGTAATCGGCACTTTCGGATTGATTAAGGAAGAGCAATGCCGAGTAATTCCGTTCTTTACGACCATTCCGCCCACGGAACAAACGGTATCGTTGTTCTCATCCGCGGTCTCCACGTCTATAAATAAAAAGGTTTTGTCTTGGGGATAGGGGAACTCCATACGCTCTGCCGCTTTCTTCTGCGGCGTTGCAGAGTTGAGCCTTCTTTTTCGCAAGTCGCTCTTTTTCCAAATACTAAAAAGCATAGACGCAATCAGCGATAGAACTAAAAACGTTATGAAGATATAATCAAACCAACGGAGAGATTCCATGCGAGACGTAAAGAAAAAGACGAAAAAGAGACATAGGCAGGATAATCCCAAACTAATGCCGATACAAATATTTTTCTGTTTGCTTCCTAACGAAAGAAACCACTTTTTCATAAGTTGACTCCAAGGCGATTTTTCTGTATTATATCACAACCGCCCCGCTTATTTCAACGCCTTTTCCTATCTTTGTAATCATTTTCTTGCAATATTTTTAACTCTTGCAAAACGACTTCCCCGCATTCATTCGCATATGCGCACCTGCACACCCATGCCTTGCACCAAAATAATTCGCTTCGAAAGAGTAACGCCGGAATATAGAGTTACCGTCGAACCATTTACTTCCGCTTTGCAGGATAGACCGAAACCACCGACGATAACAAAAACACCGAAGAACCTGAAACTGACTTAGATAAATCCCGATTTGTACTTGATAGATCGGTTTTTGGGTGGTATAATGATACAAGAATTTATACATGACTCCTTCTTTCTTGCAGGGAAGTCGGAGGTTGCCCCAAAAGAAGATTTATAGGTTGCAAAGGCCGCCATTCTGAATATGCTAAACCAAGCCAAGCGGTACGTCTATATGACAACGCCGTATCTGATTATAGACAGCGAACTCCTTGATGCGCTTGAACACGCCGCTATGCGCGGAATAGACATCCGTATTATCACACCGCATATTCCCGATAAAAAGCTCGTATTCAAAATGACGCGCAGTCATTACGCAAGACTTATGAATGCAGGCATAAAAATTTACGAATACGAAAGCGGATTCGTTCACGCAAAAACCTATCTTGCCGATGACGAAACGGCAATCGTCGGCACCGTTAATATGGACTACCGTTCGCTTGTGCATCACTTTGAAAACTGCGTTTAGATTTACAGGCATAAGGTTTTGGAAGTTATAAAGAAAGATATTCTCGACACGCAGGAAAAATCCATAAAGTTCGAGCAAGGTATGTTGCAAGAAAATTTATGGCAAAAGTTTATACGCGCTATGGTAAAAGTATTCTCGCCGCTGCTTTAATACAATTTTCAGATACCGACACAATTCCGATTTTACGTGGCGGTTCTAAGCAACGAAAAAGGCTACCCACGGCGGGTAGCCTTTTTTCTTTTCCTTCAATATAAGCAGCCCCAGCCGCCCGCTTTCAAAAACAAGGTAGGCAGGGTTCTTATTGGAAGTGCTTTGGCGGAAGCGAAGGGAGCTTGTTTGAACACAGAGTTTTATTATTGGCAGTCTTTTTTACGGACTGCCTTTTTATTTGCTGTAGGGTTTCCGGCGTTATTTTGTACTTTGTGGGTGTTTCGGTAAAGTTGTAGGTAATCGTTACGCTGTCGTTATCTAATATTACTTCTCGGACAAAGGTTTTGACAATCAGTTTTCGCACGGGCATTTCCTGTATATTGCCGCAAATTACAGAGTTTAAGTAACTTTCTATCTTGTCGGCGTCAAGGAACGTGTAACTGCGTTGTTTCTCTTGCTCAATATCGAAGTCAAGTCCTGCTATCTTTGCTTCAAGTTCTTTCAATCGAATTTTCGTCTGTTCTGTAATAATACCTTGCTCGATAGCCGCAATCAGGTTGTTAGACGCTTTCAACGCACTTTGTCGTTGTGCTTCAAGACTCTTAATATTGGTATTCCTTTTGCTTTCTTCCTCGTGCATCTTGCAAAGAGTTTCGGCTATGTACCTTACAACGCTTTTGTCTGCAAGCAAAGCCCACGTCGAATTTATAACTATATCTTCAAGCCACTGTTTGTCCACCGACTTCAATTTGCAAGGGTGCTGCTTTCGCCGTTTCGCAAGGCACGAATAATAGTAATAAATCCTGCCGAGTTTACTTGTTCCGCTTTCGCCGACCATAAGACGGTGGCAATCTCCGCAATACAGTTTTCCGGAAAGGATGAAATCAAATATCTCCTTCTTGCGACCGGGAGCGTGTTTGTTCTCACCGTGAATGTCCTGAACTTTCTGCCACGTTACGTCGTCGATGATTTTGGGATAGATATTGTCGTAAACGGTATCGCCGTGCCGTATCTTACCATTGTATTTGGTGTTGGCAAGGATTTTGTAGATTTGTTTGTCGGTAATATACTTGCCCTTTTTTGTTCGTATTCCGCGAGCTTGTAAATCTTTCGCCAAAGCCGCTGCTGTGTATCCTTGCGAATACTTGGTGAATATCTCTTTTATAATTTCGGCTTCTTCGGCGTTAATAACGTTCTTCTTTTCCACAACGTCATAGCCGTAAATAACCGCACCGCCGGTATATTGTCCTTTGCGGTAGCTTTCGTTCAAGCCACGGTGTACTTTTTGGGATAGTTCTGCCGAATAGTATTGGTTCATTCCTTCAAGCAAACTTTCAAGAATTATTCCTTCGGGGCTATCCGGTATGTTCTCCATTGCCGACAGAACCTTGACACCATTTTCTTTCAGAGTGTGTTTGTGAATGGTTGTTTCGTATTTGTTACGGCTGAACCTATCCAACTTATATACCAAAACGTAGTCCCATTGACGCTTGTTGCTGTCTTTTATCATACGTTGGAAGTCGGGGCGCATATCGTTCGTTCCCGTCATTGCACGGTCAATATATGTGTCGACGATTAATATGTCATTGCTTTTGGCATAGTCCTGACAAACACGAAGTTGCCCTTCGATAGACTGCTCGGTTTGGCTATCGCTGCTGTACCTAGCATAAATAACTGCTGTTTTCATAATGCTTTTTGCTCCTTTTCTTTTTTTGTCTTTCGACGGAAACCGTTACATCCGATTTTGGCGAACGTTGCAAGGAATAAGTAAAAAATATAGGGTGATTTCTTGTATCTTGTAAGTTCTCACTATATTTTTTATCCTTGCAACGGCTCGGTCGGTGTTTTTCAACCTTAGAGTTTTAAGACCTAAATCGGATAGGCTTTCCGCAAGAAAGAAAAAACGTTACGTTTCTTTCCTCTTGGCAAAAAGATTACGAGTTAAAGTCGCAAAATCTTTGCGAGTTAAAAAAAATTTTTTCAATAATAATTTTGAAGTCGCAAAAATCTTGCGAGTATGGTTGCTATCCTTACCACAAAAAGGAGGCAATTCTATGAAAAAAGAAACAGAAAAAGAAAGAGAAATCTATGCTATCGGAAGTCCGAGTTTTGAAAATCTCACTCAAAATGAGAAAAAAGCATTCTTTGGC
>CAMAGA010000020.1 GCA_945833955.1 uncultured Clostridia bacterium | reverse complement strand
GTCTTGCGGAAGAGGCAATATTCGTGTATGCGTTTCGGCTTGGAGCGCAGATGATGCTCGAAATTTTGCGCAAGGAAAACGAGCCATAAAATGCACCATTTTCGCTTTCGGCAGTTCATTGTATCAACGAACGGGTTATTACACATGTAAAAACCTCTTTTGTCCGGTAGACAAAAGAGGTTTTTTATAACGAAATAAATCCCTTGTTGGATTTGGGAAATGCCCTTCGCGCGTGAAATACACCTGCGGTGTGTGAAATGCCTGCGGGCGTGAGGGGGATTTATTTTATTTCACATCCGAGCAAAGCGAGGATATTTCACAATTTGCGCGAGCAAATTATTTCACATTGGGGACCGCCGATATTTCACTCATCATGTCCCCGGCAGCCAGAAGCAGAGTTTTTTTGCGCAGAACCAGTTGAAAAGTTCACGGAAATATGTTATAATGGACTTGATAAATTAGGATCTGCAGAGAAGTTGAAATGGATAATATGTTGACAGA
Source organism: uncultured Clostridia bacterium (assembly GCA_945833955.1). Taxonomy (GTDB): domain Bacteria; phylum Bacillota; class Clostridia; order Christensenellales; family Borkfalkiaceae; genus CAMAGA01. The sequence continues at coordinate 16,152 of CAMAGA010000020.1, read as the reverse complement.
AGAAGCACTTATTGAATATATCAAACCCATCCTCAAATCGAAAGGCTTTAAGAAAAAAGGTAAATGCTGGAGTAAAGTAAATGGTAAGTTTACCTGTGTGTTTTTCATTCAAGGCAGCTACTACGATAAAAATGATTATTACATAAGACCGGGTATTTTTATCAACGAGCTTATTGGCAAAGCAGCAGATTATTATGGACATATTTTTACTGAAATCCCCGTTACCTCTCCCGATGAAATAGCAGCAACAAGTCTTGCGTTTTTTGATGAATGGACAAATATGGATTATATTAAAAAAATGCTTATTGACTTTATTGAATGGGATAAAAGAAATCCTTTGGAAAAACGCAGAGCAGGAGAAGTTGATTACGTTATTGACCCTCCTCCGACAAAGCTGTTTTTTGCCATTTCGACAATAGTCAGGGATTATATTCTAAAGCAGTGAGATGAGAAAAACGGATTTAATTCCCTTGAAGAGTTCACCTCCCGGTATATCGGTGTTTGGGGACCTTCGGGCGGTCATTGGTTTGGTTTGGATTTTTCTTATAACGGCGTCGAATATAGATTTAACACAGGGTCGATATATGAAAAGCAGGATACAATTTTACCCAATGGTAAAGAGGCGCTCTTCGGTCTTTATCGCAAAGATAGCAATACACGGTTTGTTTGCGCAGCGCATTTAAGAATAAGCGTGGAAAAACAGCACTTTCATCGGGCTGTAAGTGCATGATTGAATTTTCGGAGGAGTTTTTATGAATAAGAGAGAAGAAAATGAAATCAATTCCGTATTGAAACGCATTTATTGCGGTATTTTATTTAACAATCAGGAATTTGCAAATGACTACGAGGATGCATTCGTGTATGAGTTTGACTGTCCCGAGTATAAGGAATTGATTGCCGGGTATGCATTGGATGAAGTCGTAACGGGAACAACGGATCTGGAAAGAGCTTTGCATTTACTGCATTATCTTTCCGCCGGTCTGGCTCATTGCGGTTATTACGATAATCACGTGGAATGCAATTCCTTAGCGTTGATGGACTATAGTTTTAATCATCCGGAACGCGGTATCAATTGCTTAAATAAATCCAAGATATTGGAGGAAGCGTGTCTGGCGTTCGGTATATATGCAAGACGGGTAAGTATGATGCCCTATTCCCCTTACGATATGGACAACCACGTTGTAACGGAAGTATTTTCCAAAGAACTGAAAAAGTGGGTTATGTTGGATCCTACAACGGACGGGTTCTGTATAGACAGCAAGCAAACGCCGCTTTCCTGTATGGAAATCAGGGAAAGCTTAGCCAATAATGCGGAAATCGCTTTTGTGCATTCTTTGGAAAATCTGAAATGGAAAAAGGCGGTGAAGGACTCCCTGGAGATAGTCAGTTATTACGCCAAAAACGTATTTTATTTCATCGTGGATAAATATTCTGCTTTTGGTGAAAGGAATGATTACGTCTTCTTTATACCCAAAGGGTACGATATAAACGCCGTCAATCTGCAAAACCTTACGTATAGAATGCAGGCAATGCAGGAAATCAGCGAAAAGGAATTATCCCAAGCGAAAAAAGAGAAGTTTCTTGCGCAATTTGAAGAAAAGAAACAGAAGTTGTTACAGAACCCAAGCCAATATAAAGGCTGTACTATCGAAGTCATGAAAAGGGGAATATAATTTATTGATATCCTTATTTATAGGCGTTTCGTGTCGTATAGGAATAGCAACGCAGGCACAAAAAACACCGGATGGATGCAAGTGCTTTTTCCTATAAACCTTGCCCAACCGGAAGATAGAATTTGTTCTTTCAGAAAGAAAATAATTATGGTTTGCAGAGTAGTAGACGGTGAAATTTCGTTAATCGCATATTATCCCGATTACGCCACCGCATTGGAGTGGTATCAGGATCGCGACGTAGTGAAACAGGTGGATAACCGAGAGGAACCGTACGATTTACCGCTGTTAAAAGCGATGTACGGGTACTTAGATAAAAACGGGCATTTATTTTATATTCAATATCAAAACAGGTTGTGCGGCGACGTATGCCTGAAAAATGACGGCGAGCTTGCAATCGTGATTTGCAAAGAATATCAGAATAAGCATATCGGCAGAAGGGTAATCCGGGAGATGATCGCTTTTGCCAAGGAACTGCATTTTCGAGAAGTATATGCAACGATCTATTCCTTTAACGGGCAGTCTCAAAGAATGTTTGCAAGCCTCGGATTCCGAAAAACGGAAGAGGAAAAATATGCTTACCGCATAACGGAAGAATAACGCTAAATTTATAGAAAAGTCTTGGCGCTACGTTCAGCGTCGGGACTTCTATTTTTACTGTGGGCTTGCAAAAATCAGAACGGAAGGCAAATTAACCCGTTTCCGGTTTGCTTTTTCCGCTGTTACGTGCTATAATCAGGGTGCGGAATATTCAGAAAAAAAGGAGTTGCAAGTTGAAAACGGTAGAGATAGTCGGGGAGAATTATTGCGGAAAATGGGATCGGACGCGCACGGCGTGCAGGGCGATCGTGATGCAGGGGAATGCGATATTGCTTTCCTATGAAACCAGGACCGATCAATGGATGATTCCGGGCGGAGGTCTGGAAGACGGGGAAAGCGAGCGCGAGTGCTGCATTCGGGAAGTAGCGGAAGAGACGGGTTACCGTATCCGAACTTCGGAACGTTTGCTGGAAATTGATGAATACTATGAAAACTGCCGATACGTCAGTTTATATTTTATGGGCGAAGTAATCGGCACTACGGAAAGGAAACCGACGCCTCGGGAGATGCGGGTCGGAATGGAGCCGAGGTGGCTTCCCCTCGACGAAATCAAGTCCGTTTTTTCCAATCATAAAGCCTATGCGGACACGGACGAAATGCGAAGGGGTATGTACTTACGGGAGTATACCGCCCTATGCGAATTATTGCCATAAAAACAGATTGCAAAGAGAAGAGGGAAACGCTATGACGGAAAACACGGTTGCAGAAAGAAGAAAACCGCTCAATAAGCTCCACTTACAGTGGATAGCCATCCTTGCCATGACTATAGATCATATCGCCTGGCTGATCTTCCCGGGGTATTCCACGCATCCCGCCGCGATCGTTCTGCATATACTCGGCAGGCTTGCCTTCCCGATCATGGCGTATTTTATTGCGGAAGGGTATCACTATACGAGGAATAAAAAGAAGTATTTAGGCAGAATTTTACTTTTTGCGCTGCTGTCGCATATCCCGTATATGTTGCAATCCATGAGCTTTCGGGAATACGGATGGCTGTCCCTCCTTCCCTTTGCAACGGGGACGGGCATTGCGCGGTTTTTGAATCAGGCAAGCGTTCTGTGGGCGTATTTTATCGGGCTTCTGATGCTGACGGTCAACGATTCAAAAAAATGCAAGCCCTGGCAAAAAACGGGCTTGACCTTCCTTTTGAGCGTTCTGGCGTTCCCTGCCGACTGGAGCTGTATAGCGTCCCTGGTGATACTGGCAATCGGCTCCAACCGAGGGAAGCCGATAAAGCAGATGATCTGGTCCATGTTCTTCGTAGCCATATATGCGCTGGTGTACATATTCGCATTGGATGCGGTTTACGGAGTCATTCAATTCGGCGTGATTTTAGCGGTTCTGCCGTTAGCCCTGTATAACGGCAAAAAGAGCGAAAACGTTACGTTGAATAAAGTGATGAAGTGGGCATTTTATATTTACTATCCGTTGCATTTACTGATACTCGGGATCATCGGATTATTCCTTTAAAAACGGAGGGAACGGGTATGAAGAAAGCGATTTTATACGTGCACGGGCAGGGCGGCAACGCCGAAGAAGCGAAACGGTACAAAACCGTCTGTACGGGTTACGAAGTATTCGGGTTGGACTATCATTCCTTTACTCCGTGGGAGGCGAAGGCGGAGTTCCTTGCCGCATACGGGAAACTTCGTGCAGAGTATGCTTCCGTTACCGTGATAGCAAACAGTATCGGCGCATTTTTTACGATGCACGCCCTGAGCGGGGAAGCGATCGAAAGGGCATTTTTTATCTCCCCGATCGTCGATATGGAAAAACTGATTGCGGACAGAATGCAGAGCCTGCATATTTCCGAGTCGGAACTGGAAGCGAAGAAGGAAATCGAGACGCCGTTCGGGGATGCGTTGTCCTGGCAATATCTTTGCTACGTTCGGGAGAACCCGATCGAGTGGAACGTTCCTACGGCGATTCTGTATGCGGGGAAGGACGTTCTGACTTCCCGGGAAACGGTATCCGCATTTGCAAAAAAGTGCCAAGCAACGCTGACGGTGATGGAAGATGGGGAGCATTGGTTTCATACAAAAGAGCAGCTTGCCTTTCTGGACGGTTGGCTGAAAGACCTGCTCGGATAGATCCTTGCTTTTTTGGAGAGAGACTTGCGTTTTTCTTTTGTAAACACGGCATTGCGGACGGCAAAACCGAAAAATCCTGCATCGGGAGAGGCATTCTCGCTTTCGGGGAGAAGATTGTATTGAATTCTTTTTGACGGAATGATAGAATTAGGATAACAATCCGTTGCAAGGAGGTATTTTGAATACAATGGAAAAGAAAACGATAGGTAAATTTATAGCCGCCCTGCGCAGGGCAAACGGTATGACGCAGAGGGAGCTGGGAGAACGGCTCTTCGTTTCGGATAAAACGGTCAGCCGATGGGAATGCGACGAATGCACGCCCGAACTTTCCTTACTGCCGAGCATAGCGGAAATATTCGGCATCACCACCGACGAGCTTTTGCGGGGAGAGCGCAACCGCGCGGACGCCGCGGAAGGAACGGAGCGGCAGAGGGCAAGGAGCGACAAACAGTTCCGCTGGATGTTGGAGCAAAAGAGGCGAAAGTATCGGAGTCTGACGCTCATTTCCGTAGGCGTTATCCTGCTGGGCTGGATAGCGGCGATGGTCGCTAATTTAGCTTTTGCAAAGGGCTTGATTGCATTTTGCCTTGCGCTTGCCTTTGCTTTGGTCAGTGAAATCTGCCAGATTTGTTTTGCCGTCAACGCCCGCATTCTGCCCGATGCGGAAGACGATACGTATACGGAAAGAATCGAAGCGGAAAATTCGCATATCGTAAAAACCGCCGTGGGCATTTCGTTTTGTAACCTGGTTTTTGTGGCGTTCTGTTTGCCGCTCACGCCTTTGCTGTGCGGATCGAATTTCGGGTTGACTTTTTCGGCGTGGCTCCTGTACGGAACGCTGTCTGCCGCGATCGGGTTCGTGTTGGCTTTTTTGCTCTATAACTTTTTTATCCGCAAAGCGCTGTGCAACTGCGGATTGCTCGTGCTTTCCGATAAACGAATGCAGGCAATCCAAAGGAACAATCGGCTGCTGAAAAAGAGCATGGCGATTTCCTTGGGGATTGCGCTCTGTTTCGGTATCGTCATTTTTACGTGGAACTGCATAGGCATATCCCGATTGGCAAAAAAGACGACCTTGGAAACCTGTACCGATTTTAAAAATTACGTGGAATCCGATTACGAGCTTTGGCTGCTGAACGGATGCACGCATATTGACGAAAACGGCGACGTGATTATCACGTCGCATCCGGAAAACTATAAGGTATATAAAGAGATAATCAATGCGCAAGGCGAAGTGATTTGCGAATATTATTATAATCCGAATTTATATCACGAGATCCGTTTTTTCGGAACGGCGGAAGATCCCATGCCCGTAACGATCATCACGACGGAAGACTTTTACAATGCCCGCAAGGTCTTTCAGACCGTGGAGTCGACGTTCTACGTTTTGATTGCCGCCGACTTTGCGATTGCGGCAATCGTCTGTTGCGTCGTCATGGGCAAACGAAAAATAGCGGAAAGAGGGGCGGAGAGAAGAGCGGAAGGTCCGACTCGCACGGAAGGATGATTTCCTCTGAATCCCGAAAAGGGAATCCCGATAAGGCGTAAAAATTCCCTCGCCGTTTTGTAATCGTAAGGCATATAAATATAGTTTGGGTAGAAGACACGGCGGGCGAGCCCGTCGTGTCTTTTCGTGCATGGATTTTCTGTATTCCTATCTTCTATTTTTTTTGGAGAATAGCAGAAAAGGCGGATAAAAATAATTGAAAATCTTTTGCTTTTTTGGTATAATGTGCGTATGGATATGCAAGAAACGGAATCTGTTGCAGTCAGATTCGAGAATGTAAAATTTAAATACGATCAGAATTCCCGTTATGCGCTGAACAACGTGAGCTTTTCCGTCAAGGAGGGCGAATTCGTTGCGCTCATCGGGCATAACGGCAGCGGCAAAAGCACTACGGCAAGGCTCATCAACGGTCTGCTCGAAGCCACGAGCGGAAAAATCACCGTGTTCGGCAAGGACGTGTCCGACAAAAAGAACCTGTTCGAGGTGCGCAAGAGCGCAGGCATCGTCTTTCAGAATCCCGATAATCAGATGGTATCTTCCATCGTGGAAGACGACGTTGCGTTCGGTCCGGAAAATATCGGCGTTCCTCGGGAAGAGATCGGGGAGCGGATAGAATGGGCGCTTTCCGTGGTCGGAATGACGGCTTACCGCAATTCTTCCCCGGCGAGACTTTCCGGCGGGCAAAAACAGCGCATCGCCATTGCGGGCGTGCTTGCCATCAAACCGAAAATTCTCATTTTGGACGAATCTACCGCCATGCTCGACCCGAAGGGCAGAAAGGAGATCATGGACGTCGTTCTGCGATTGAACAAGGAAGAGAAGATGACGGTCATCATGATTACGCACTTTATGGAGGAAGCGTTGCTTGCCGACCGCACCGTCGTGCTCAATCGGGGTAAAATCGTGCTGGAAGGCGAGCCGCAGGATATATTCAAAAACAGCGAACTTCTGGAAACGTATAACCTATCCCTGCCGGGAATCGGTTATATATGTAAACAATTACAAAAGAACGGCATGGCGATTCGGGATTGCCTGTACCCCGAAGAATTGGCGGAAGAGATAGCGTCTCTTTTGCAAGAGGAAAGTTGAGGGCGGCTATGGACATTATAGCAAAAAATATAACGCATACTTATAACGAAGGTTCGCCCTTTTCTTCCGCAGCGTTAAAGGGCGTAGACCTCACCATTCGGGAAGGCGAATTTTTCGGAATCATCGGGCATACGGGCAGCGGCAAAAGCACGTTCGTGCAGCATCTGAATGCGCTTATCCGCGTGTATACCGCCGAAAAGAAGTACAATCCCAAAAAGGACAAGAACACGGAAAAGCCCGTGTTGCAGATAGGAGAGTTTGACCTCACCGACAAAAAATGCGACTTCAACGCCCTGCGCGCCAAGGTGGGCATGGTGTTCCAGTATCCCGAATATCAGCTCTTTGCCGAAACGGTCTTTGAGGACGTGGTATTCGGTCTGCGCAATTTTGCCAAGGAAAAACCGACCAAGGAAGCGGAAGAAGCGGCGGTGCAACAGGCGATCGAAATCGTCGGCCTCGATTATGCGGACGTGAAGGATAAATCCCCCTTCGATCTTTCCGGGGGGCAGAAACGCCGTGTGGCGATTGCCGGAGTCATCGTAACGCACCCGGAGATCCTCGTTTTGGACGAACCCGCCGCAGGGCTGGACCCGATCGGCAAAAGAGAGATCATGGAGCTTTTGCATAAGCTGCATCGGGATTGGTGCAGGACGATCATCGTCGTATCGCACGATATGGACGAAATTTCCGAAAATTGCAGTCGGGTGGCGGTGTTTTCGGAAGGAAAAGTCTTCAAGTGTTGCACTCCGCAGGAACTGTTCCGCCATTCGGAGGAATTGGAAGCGCTGGGGTTGGATATTCCGCTGACCGCCAAGGTACAGCGCGCGCTGGCGGAAAGGGGCGTAGAAATCGAAACGGATTTCACCCGGGACGATTTTATTGCCAAAGTATCCGCACTTTTTCGGAAAAAAACAGACAAGGGAGATGACGGATCATGCGGAAAGATGTAGCGTTCGGGCAGTATTACCCCGTGGATTCCTTTGTGCACCGTACAGATCCCCGTACCAAGCTGTTGTTTTTGATCGCCTATATCGTGGCTTTGTTCTGCTGCAAGACGGGTTGGGGTATGGCGCTCTGCGCTTTGGGTCTGCTCACGGTGATTCTGCTTGCAAAATTGCCTTTGAAACTGGTTGTCCGTTCCGTGCGGGGCGTCGTGTTTCTGCTCGTTTTTACGGGTATACTCAATTTGTTCTTCTATCGGGGGGAAGGGGAAGCCCTGATTTCCTGGAAGTTCATTCATATCTATAAAGAAGGTATATTTTACACGATCTATCTCATGTCCCGTCTGTTTTTGCTGGTCATGAGCTCGGCGGTGCTCACGCTTACGACCACCCCGATCGCTCTGACGGACGGGCTGGAAAGCCTTTTGACGCCGTTGAAATATATCCGTTTCCCCGTGCACGAGCTGGCGCTCATCATGTCCATTGCGCTTCGGTTCATTCCCACGCTGATGGACGAAACGGAACGAATCATCAACGCGCAGAAGGCGCGCGGTGCCGATTTTGAGTCGGGAAACGTCTTCAAACGCATCAAAGCGATCATTCCCATTCTGATTCCCTTACTCATCAGCGCCTTCCGCCGCGCGGAAGAATTGGGGGACGCCATGGACGCCCGTTGCTATTCCGGCTCTTCCATCCGTACCAAGTATAAAAAGCTTCGGTTTACTTATCGGGACGTCTGCGCTTTCTTCTTTATGGCGATACTCATGACGGGCGTATTCCTCTTCAACAGTTACGGAGCGGCGCTCTCCGCCCTCTGCGTGCAGGGCTGGAATGCTCTTTTGGGGCTGTTCGGTGCGGTATGAGATACGTAATTCAGCTTTCCTATGACGGCACCGCCTACGGCGGTTGGCAGATTCAGCCGAACGCCGTGACCGTACAGGAGGTTTTGCAGGCAGGCATAAAGCGAGCCACCGGGCAGGAGATTATAGTTACGGCAAGCGGCAGAACGGACGCAGGCGTGCACGCTTACGGGCAGATTTGCCATTTTGACGCCGACTGGCGCATTCCCCCCGAAAGGATCGCCGATTGCATCAACTCGTTTTTGCCGGACGATATCAAAATCGTGGCAAGCGGTCGGGCGAGCGAAGATTTTGACAGCAACCGCTCCGCCAAGAAAAAGACGTACGCCTACCACGCCTACCTTTCCTCCCGCATACAGCCGCTCAAAGAACGGTATTCCGCACGAATCAAGGGTAAGCCGCTGCACGTGGGACTGATGCAAAAAGCGGCGGAGACGCTCTGCGGCGAGCATGATTTTAAGGCGTTTTGCGCTTCCGGTTCGCAGGTGAAAACCACGGTGCGAACGTTATATGCGGTGGAGGTGACGGAAGGGTTTTCTCTGGGCTGTACGGACTATACCGTGCGGGTTACGGGAAACGGCTTTTTGTATAATATGGTGCGTACCATTGCCGGAACGGTTTTTGCCATCGGAGCGGGGCAACGCTCCCTGCAGGATCTGCAAACGGCGCTTGCCGAAGCCGATCGGGATAAATTGGGCAAAACCATGCCGGCAAAGGGATTGATTCTTGAAAGCGTGGATTACGGTTTCCCGCTCTTTCCAAACGGCTAAAAACGAAACTCTTTTTGCATAAACCTTGCAAATATTCAAACAGAGTTCATAAAAACGTGGTATTTATAGTATAGATAACGAATAGGAGAATAGAATTATGGAATTTATGATTATACTCGACGCAATCTTTTCGGTGATGACGGGAATCCTTGCCGGCAACGCTTTTGACGGCGTAACGGAAGAAAATTTAGTGGTTCCCTTTGAGATGAATTTCGGAATGCTTTTATTGGTAACGGGTTGCGTTTATCTGGTATTGCATCTGCTCATGGGTATGGGCTTGTATACGCTTGCGGCAAAGCGGAGCTTAAAACAAAAATGGCTTGCGTTTATCCCCGTTGCCAATCTGTACCTGATCGGCGTGCTGGCAGTGGACGGGTTCTTTTTCGGCAAAAGGCTGAAAGGAACGACGGTTGCATGGATTGCCATCGCTGTGGAATTGTTTACCATTGCCGTCTATGCGGCGTATTACGTTATAATCGGTATTTTATCGCCGTACGCCTGCTTTGTCAAGGAAGGTACCAGCATCATGTTTACCTTCCGATTCGACGAAGCGTTGACGCACCTGACGGTTCTGTCCCGTGTGGGCTACGTGCTTTCCCGCATTATGAGGCTGACGGAAATCGTCTATATGATCTTTGCGTTTATGAACTTCATGGGCTTGTTCCGCAGATACAGCGCAAGAAACAGCGTTACCTTCTCTCTTCTTTGCGTGCTGTTCCCCGTTCGCGGCGCATTCGTCTATGCAATCCGCAAAAATAAGGAAATCCCTTACGACGTGTACGTACAGCGTCAGCGCGCGGCTATTTATGCCCGTCAGCAGGAGATGATGCAGGCACAAATGCGCAATAATCCCTATTATAACAACCCTTATAATAATCCTTACAACAACCCGAACGGTAATCCTTACAACAATAACCCTTATAACAATCCGAACGGCAATTCCCCCGATCCGACGGAAAATGCCAACGACGGGCAGAACGCTTCGGATGCGGAAAAGAAGAAAGATGACGACGACTTGTTCAATTGAGGGATAAACGATATAAAAAATAAACCGTCTGCGCTCTGAATATTTTCAGAGCGCTTTTTGCGGGAAGGCGATTTTTTATCCCGTTTTTATCCCGTCGGGGAAGCTCCGCTTGCGAAAAAAGGAGCGGTGCCGTTCCCTCGGGGAAAGAAGCCGATCACCCGTGCAAGCGGACGCATCGTTTTACGGAATACAGGAAAATGCAGAACGGATAGGAAACGGCGAAAAAACCCTTGACATTTCCAAGCGGTCGCGGTATAATATAGAATGTATTAGAATGAGATAAGTGTTTTTTCCCGCAACCGACTTTTTTGGAGAGGAGGGAGGGGAACGGCAATCATCTGCATTTCATTCTGTCAGTGCAAGAATCCGCTTGCTTACAATACGAAAAATATCAAGCGGCGGCGTTGCGCCGTCCAAGGGAGAAAAATACAATGTTAACATCTATTTGCGGTATCAACTGGGGCGATGAAGGCAAAGGCCGTATGGTGGACTTGCTTTCCGAAGAGTATGACGTCGTTTGCCGTTATCAGGGCGGCAACAATGCAGGGCATACCGTCATTAACGATCGCGGGGAATTTATTCTCAACCTTTTGCCTTCCGGTATTTTGCGTGAAGATGTTGTGAACGTTATGGGGCCCGGTATGGTCATCGATATCCGCCATCTCGTTTGCGAAATGTTCAAACTCATCGAAAAGGGAGTTCGTATTACGCCTGAAAATTTAAAGATCAGCGACAGAGCCATCATTACCATGCCTTACCACGTTCGGCAGGACTGTCTGGAAGAAGGCAGACTCGCCGATAAAAAGTTCGGTTCTACCCGTCGCGGTATCGCATACGTCTATGCGGATAAGTATATGAAGAAAGCCTTCCGTATGGGCGAGCTCAAAGCGCTCAGAAAGGGCGCCCCGAAGGAAGATTTTGCCGCATTCCAACAGAAAATTCACGATATAGTGGAATGGAAGAATCTGACCATTGCCGACGGCTACAAAGCCCCCGCCGTGGAGGAAGAAGACGTATTCAATTACCTGAAGAACTTCGGGGAAATTCTCGATCCGTTCGTCTGCGATACCTCCGTGTTCATCAACGAAGCGGTAAAGCAGGGTAAAAAGGTCATGTTCGAAGCGCAGCTCGGCGCACTTCGGGATATCGACTTCGGTATCTATCCCTATACTTCCAGCTCTTCCACGATTGCGGCGTACGCTCCCATCGGCGCAGGCGTACCCAATCTGAAACTGACGAACAGCATCGGCATTATGAAGGCGTATTCCTCCTGCGTAGGGGAAGGCCCCTTCACCTGCGAATACTTCGGGGAACCGGCGGAACGCTTGCGGCAGGCAGGCGGCGAATACGGTGCGGCAACCGGCAGACCGAGAAGAGTCGGTCCCTTCGACGTGGTTGCTTCCCGTTACGGCATCCGTTGCCAGGGCGCAGACGAAATCGCACTCACCAAGCTGGACGTATTGGACGGCTACGAGGAAATTGAAATCTGTACCGCTTACGAACTCAACGGGGAAATCATTCACGAATTCCCGTTCCCCGATCAGCTCGATAAGTGCAAACCCGTATTTGAAACGGTAAAGGGTTGGAATACCGACCTTTCCGCTTGCAGAAAGGCGGAAGATCTGCCTAAGGAAGCGCTGGACTATATTCGCCTTCTGGAAAAGCTTTGCGACTGCAAAATCAAGTACGTTTCCGTCGGCGCCAAGAGAGAACAGTATATCGTAATGGAATAATTCCCCGAACGGCAATTATAAAAAGGAGCGGCTATGAAGACTCGGTTTTATAAAATGCACGGCATCGGCAACGATTACATTTACTTCGATTGCTTTGACGGGGAAATTCCCGAACCGGAAAAGGTGGCAATCAAGTATTCCGATCGGCACTTCGGCATCGGCGGCGACGGCGTGATCCTCATCTGCAAAAGCGACGTTGCCGACGGCAGGATGCGTATGTTCAATGCGGACGGAAGCGAAGGAAAAATGTGCGGAAACGGTATTCGCTGCGTGGGTAAATTCCTGTATGACTTTGGCAAAGTGGGCAAAAAAACCAAAATTACGGTGGAAACGCTTTCGGGTATCAGACGGCTGGAACTCTTCCCGGACGAAACGGGCAAGGTGCGTTCCGTCAAGGTGGATATGGGTGCCGCCATACTCGAACCGGAAAAGATACCGACCACCTTTCAGGGCGAGCCGATCGTTGCCAAGGAAGTAAAAATCGGCGGAGAGCCTTATCGGATCACCTGTGTTTCCATGGGGAATCCGCACTGCGTCGTTTTTCAGGACCCCGATACCGTGGAATTAGCCAAGGTAGGACCGCTCTTTGAAAAGAACGAAATATTCCCCGAACAGGTCAATACGGAATTTGTACGGGTGATTTCCCCCACGGAGCTGAAAATGCGGGTGTGGGAGCGAGGCAGCGGAGAAACGTGGGCCTGCGGCACGGGGACTTGTGCGGCGGTCGTGGCGGCAACGCTGAACGGCTACTGCCCAAAAAATACGGACGTAACGGTGCATCTTCTGGGCGGGGATCTCGTGATTCGCTATACGGATGAAACCGTATTCATGACGGGACCTGCCGAACTGGTCTTTTCCGGGGAAGTGGAAATTTAAGCGCACGGTAAGATAATCCCCGCATAACGCAGGGCAAGGCAAAAACATTCGGACAAAAATTACAGAATCACACTACGGAGTTGATAGATATTTATGGCTAAACACATTTTTGTAACAGGCGGCGTTGTTTCCGGTTTGGGTAAAGGCATCACCGCGGCATCTTTGGGCAGATTGTTAAAACAGCGCGGATATAAAGTCGCTTCTCAGAAACTCGATCCGTATATCAACGTGGATCCGGGTACGATGCGGCCGCTCGAACACGGCGAAGTCTTCGTTACCGAAGACGGAGCGGAAACCGACCTCGACCTCGGTCATTACGAACGGTTCATCGACGAAGACCTTTCCCGTCTGTCCAATCTGACGACCGGCAGAGTTTACGAAAACGTCATTACAAAGGAACGCCGTGGCGATTACCTCGGCTCTACCGTACAGGTTATTCCGCACATCACCAATGAAATCAAAAGTTACATTTACAGAGTAGCGCAGGAAAGTCAGGCGGATATCGTCATCACCGAAATCGGCGGTACGATCGGGGATATGGAAAGCCAGCCCTTCATCGAGACCATCCGTCAGGTGTATCGGGAAGTGGGCAGGGATAACTGTTGCTTTATTCACGTTACGCTCGTTCCGTATATTTCCGGTTCGGATGAATTCAAGTCCAAGCCTACGCAGCATTCCGTAAAGGAATTGCAGGGTATGGGTATCGCCCCGGACATCATCATTGCCCGCGTCGATAAGTCTATGCCCAAGTACGTAAAGGATAAAATCGCCATGTTCTGCAACGTTGCCCCCGAATGTTGCATAGAAAATCTGACGGTTCCTCTCCTGTACGAAGCGCCGCTTATGCTGGAAAAGAGCAATCTTTCTTCCATCGTGTGCAAAATTCTGCACCTGGACGAAAGAAAGATCGACCTGACCGAATGGACGGAAATGATCGAACGCGCGCACAATCGCACCAGGACAGTAAAAATCGCGCTTTGCGGCAAATACGTCGCGCTGCACGACGCCTACCTTTCCGTTGCGGAAGCATTGCAGCACGCAGGGTTCGGTAACGACGTAAAAGTGGATATCGACTGGGTAGACACGGAATTTTTAACGGAAGAAAACATTGCGGAAAAGCTCGGCAAAGCGGACGGCATTTTAGTGCCCGGCGGATTCGGCAATCGCGGTATAGAAGGCAAGATTCTCGCCGCCAAATACGCAAGAGAAAACAACGTACCTTACCTTGGCATCTGTCTGGGTATGCAGACGGCTTGTATCGAGTTTGCGCGGAACGTGCTCGGTTATAAGGACGCCAATTCCGGCGAATTTGACGAGCAGTCTCAGCACAAGATCATCGACCTCATGCTCGATCAGTACGGGGTGCAGATGGGTGGCAGTATGCGCTTGGGCGCTTACCCTTGTAAGATTGCGCCGGACAGCAAACTGCACGCAATTTACGGAGCCGATCTCGTATCGGAAAGACACAGACACCGCTACGAGTTCAATAACAAGTACCGTGCGGAATTTAATGCAAACGGTATGCGCATCGTAGGGACTTCTCCCGACGATATGCTTTGCGAAGCGATTGAATATACGAAGAACGATTTTTACGTGGCAGTGCAATCCCACCCGGAATTCAAGAGCCGACCGAATCGTCCTTCCCCCATATTCTTCTCTTTCGTGCAAGCCGCTTTGCAGCATAGCGAAAAATGAGGATTGAAAAAAGGAATGAAGCTGAATAAAAATTATAATAACTTAAAACAGAACTATTTATTTTCTATCATTGCGCATAAAGTAGCGGAAGTTGCGGAAAAGAATCCCGATAAAACGATCATCCGGCTCGGTATCGGAGACGTAACGCTTCCGCTCGTGCCTGCAGTTATCAGCGCCATGAACGGCGCAGTGGACGAAATGTCCCAAAAGGAGACGTTCAAAGGCTACGGCCCCGAACAGGGCTACGGCTTTTTAAAGGAAAATATCCGTTCCTATTACGAAAGAATGGGCGTTTGCCTCGAGACGAACGAAATCTTTATCTCGGACGGCGCCAAGTCCGACCTTTCCAATATACTGGGGCTCTTTACGGAGGACAACGTAGTCCTTATCCCCGACCCCGTCTATCCCGTATACGTGGACGATAACGTGATAGACGGCAGAAAGATCGTCTTTGCGGACGCAGACGAAAGCAACGGATTTTTACCCATGCCGAACGAGGCGGTGAATCCCGATATCATCTATATCTGTTCGCCCAACAACCCCACGGGCGCGGCGTACAGCAAGGAACAGCTGGCGGAATGGGTGGCATATGCCAAGCGCAAAGAAGCGATTATTCTGTACGACGCCGCTTACGAATGCTTTATTACCGACCCAAACATGGCAAGAAGCATTTATCAGGTTGAGGGCGCAAAGGACTGCGCCGTGGAAATCTGCTCCTTCTCCAAAATAGCAGGGTTCACGGGTATGCGTTGCGGCTATACCGTAGTTCCGTTCGATATCGAGCAGGACGGTCTTTCGCTCAACAAAATGTGGTTGCGCCGTCAGACGACCCGCTTTAACGGCGTCAACTATATCGTGCAGAAGGGTGCCGCCGCTATTTTTACGCCGGCAGGCGAAGCTCAGATTCGGCAGAATCTGGAGTATTATAAGCGGAACGCAAAGCTCATTGCCCAATGCATGGACGAATTGGGTATCCCTTATACGGGCGGAGAAAATTCCCCCTACATCTGGTTGCGTTGCCCGAACGGCATGGGAAGCTGGGAGTTCTTTGATTACCTTCTGGAAAAGGCAGGCATAGTCGGTACGCCCGGGGCAGGCTTCGGCAAAAACGGAGAAGGCTGGTTCCGACTGACGGCTTTCGGCAGTTACGAAAACACGCTCGAAGCAGTGGAAAGAATCAAAATCTTATTCGGTAAATAAGTTTTTGTAAAATTACAGGTAGCTTTGTTCGCCGCTTTCGGCAAAAGCTCGGTTCGCATCAGAAACAGACAACCGATATGCAGAAGCAGACAAC